>NZ_JBQQCE010000274.1:0-12890 GCF_052245645.1 Streptomyces sp. KR55
GGACCGACGACCGCATCGACGTCACCGGCGTGCACTACGCCTACGACCGTGGCGGCGAGGTGCTGCGCGGGGTGGACCTGACGGTGCGGCCCGGGGAACGGCTCGCGGTCGTCGGTCCATCCGGCGCGGGCAAGAGCACGCTGAGCAGGCTGCTGGCGGGCATCGACGCGCCGGGCGCGGGCACCGTGACGGTGGGCGGGGTGCCGGTCGCCGGTCTGGGGCCGGAGCGGCTGCGCCGCCAGGTCGTGCTGGTCACGCAGGAGCATCATGTGTTCCTGGGCACGGTCCGCGACAATCTCCTGATCGCCGAACCGGCCGCGACGGACGAGGAGTTGTGGGCCGCGCTCACCGCGGTCGGCGCCGACGGCTGGGTGCGCGAGCTGCCCGCCGGCCTGGACACCGAGCTCGGTGCGGCAGGCCGGCGCACCGACGGCTCACAGGCCCAGCAACTCGCCCTGGCCCGGGTCGTGCTGGCCGACCCGCACACCCTGGTCCTCGACGAGGCCACCGCCCTGCTCGACCCGACGACCGCCCGGCACACCGAGCGCGCCCTGGCCGCCGTACTCGAGGGCCGTACGGTGATCGCCATCGCGCACCGTCTGCACACCGCGCACGACGCGGACCGGGTGGCCGTGATGGAGGCGGGACGCCTGTCCGAACTCGGCACGCACGAGGAACTGGTGGCGGCGGACGGTGCGTACGCGAGGCTGTGGCGGACGTGGCACGGGGATCCGACGCCGTAGCGCATCCACAGCCCCGACAGTCCGTATACCGAACGTGAACTCCCGGACAACGAACGATTTCCGGACAAATTTTTGACGCGCTCCTGACAGTAAGCGCTCGTCGGTGCCACGCTTCCCTCGGCCACTTCACAGCAACCCCACCGATCCGCCGCTGTGTTGGCCCCGGCCATCCGCACCTGGTTTCGCGTTCTGCCCGGGCGGCCCACCCGCCGTCCGGATCTCCCCTGGCCACGTGATCCGCGGCCACGCAGAAGGAGTCAGTGTTGAGAAGCAGTTCCTCTCGCAGACGCACCTCCCACACCACACCCCGCAGAACCGCCGCCGTCGTCCTCGTCGGCGTCTCCGCCCTCCTCGCCGCCGCCGTGCAGTCCGGCGCCGCGACCGCCGCCCCGGAGAAGGCACCGTCGGCGTCGGCCGGGGCGAAGGCGGGCGCCCTGCCCCTGAAGCTCACCCCGGCCCAGCGCGCCGCGCTGATCCGCGAGGCCGATGCCGACAAGGCGGCCACCGCCGGTGAACTCGACCTCGGCGCCCAGGAGAAGCTCGTCGTCCGGGACGTTGTCAAGGACACCGACGGCACCCTTCACACCCGCTACGAGCGCACCTACGGCGGCATCCCCGTCCTGGGCGGCGACCTGGTCGTCCGGACGGCCGAGGACGGCCGCACCGAGGGCGTCACCAAGGCCACCCGGGCCACCATCGAGGTGCCGTCGCTCAAGCCCGCCATCGCCGCCGGCCAGGCGGAGCGGCAGGCGCTCGGCGCCGCACGCGCCGAGGACGCCAAGAGCCCCGATGTGAGCGGCGAGCCGCGCAAGGTGGTCTGGGCCGCGAGCGGCAAGCCGGCCCTCGCCTACGAGACCGTCGTCGGTGGCCTCCAGCACGACGGCACCCCACAGGAGCTGCACGTCATCACCGACGCGACCACCGGCAAGAAGCTGTACGAGTGGGAGGCCGTCCGCAACGGCACCGGCCACACGGTGTACAGCGGCACGGTCGACCTCACCACCACCCAGTCCGGGTCGACGTACAACCTCACCGACGGCGCTCGCGGCAACCACCGGACGTACAACCTCAACCGCGGCACCTCCGGCACCGGCACCCTCTTCTCCGGCGCCGACGACGTCTGGGGCAACAACAGCCCCTCCAACCTGGAGTCGGCCGCCGCCGACGCGCACTACGGCGCGGCGCTGACCTGGGACTACTACAAGAACGTGCACGGCCGCAGCGGAATCCGCGGCGACGGCGTGGGCGCCTACTCCCGGGTCCATTACGGCAACAACTACGTCAACGCGTTCTGGTCGGACAGCTGCTTCTGCATGACGTACGGCGACGGATCGGGCAACGCCAACCCGCTCACCTCGATCGACGTGGCCGCGCACGAGATGACGCACGGTCTCACCTCGGCGACCGCCGGCCTCAACTACAGCGGTGAGTCGGGCGGGTTGAACGAGGCCACCTCCGACATCATCGGCGCGGCCGTCGAGTTCTACGCCGCCAACTCCTCCGACGTCGGTGACTACCTCATCGGCGAGGAGATCGACATCAACGGCGACGGCACGCCGCTGCGTTACATGGACCGGCCGAGCAGGGACGGCGCGTCGAAGGACAGCTGGTACTCGGGCATCGGCTCGATCGACGTCCACTACTCCTCCGGTCCCGCGAACCACTTCTTCTACCTGCTGAGCGAGGGCAGCGGCACCAAGGTCATCAACGGCGTCAGCTACGACTCGCCGACCGCGGACGGGCTGCCGGTCACCGGCATCGGCCGGGCGAAGGCGGAACAGATCTGGTTCAAGGCGCTCACCACGAAGTTCACGTCCACGACCAACTACGCGGCCGCCCGCACCGGCACGCTGGCGGTCGCCGGTGAGCTGTACGGCACGACGAGCGCCGAGTACAAGGCGGTGCAGGACGCCTGGGCCGGCGTCGCGGTCGGGCCCCGCCCGGGCGGAGGCGGCGGAGGCGGTACGTCCTTCGAGAACACCGCCGACGTGCCGATCCCGGACAACGGCGCCGCGGTGACGTCCTCGATCCCCGTGACCGGGCGGACCGGCAACGCCCCGTCCAACCTCCAGGTCGCGGTCGACATCGTGCACACCTGGCGCGGTGACCTCGTGATCGACCTGCTGGCCCCGGACGGGACGGCGTACCGCCTGAAGAACTTCAGCTCCTCCGACTCGGCGGACAACGTCGCCGAGACCTACACGGTCAACGCGTCCTCCGAAGTTGCCAACGGCACCTGGAAGTTGAGGGTCCAGGACCAGGCGGCCCAGGACGTCGGCACCATCAACAGCTGGAAGCTGACGTTCCCGTAGGCCTGTTCGCGGCTCCCCGAAGACAGGGCGCCGTCCCGGTGGTTCAACTCCCCGGGGCGGCGCCCTCGTTCACATTCCCGAAACGTTTACCGGACAGTCGCCTTTCGGCCAACATCACCTCGAGGTCCTGACATGTACGCGCCCTGGATGTCACTCTTCCCTCACCCGCCGCACCAGCACCGATCGAATCCCCCACAGAGGAGCTCGTGTGACCCCCTTCTACGCGCGTCACCAGCGCACCACTCTGGCCATCGCCACCGCCGTGGCGGCCGGAGCCCTGCTCACCACCGGTCTGACCACCGGCAGTTCCGCGGCCGAGGCCCCGGCGCGGAGCAGCAGTAAGGCGACCCCGCTCGCCGTCCCGGTCACGCCGGCCCCCGCGGCCCGCACCGCCCTCATCAAGGACCAGCAGGCCGAGGCGACCGAGACCGCCGACGAGATAGGCCTCGGCACCCGGGAGAAACTGGTCGTCAAGGACGTCGTCAAGGACGCCGACGGCACGGTCCACACCCGCTACGAACGCACCTACGCCGGCCTCCCCGTCCTCGGCGGCGACCTGGTCGTCCACGAGTCGGCGTCCGGCACGACCGAGGGCGTCACCAGGGCGACGAAGGCCACCGTCAAGGTCGCCGGTCTCACCCCGGACATCACGAAGGCCACCGCCGAGAAGCAGGCCCTGAAGGCGGCCAAGGCCGAGGGCTCCACCAAGTCGGAGGCCGACAGCGCGCCCCGCAAGGTCGTCTGGGCGGCTGAGGGCAAGCCGACGCTCGCGTACGAGACGGTCGTCGGCGGCTTCCAGCACGACGGCACCCCGCAGGAACTGCATGTCATCACCGACGCCACCACCGGCGAGCAGCTCCACGAGTGGGAGGCGATCCAGACCGGCACCGGCAACAGCCAGTACAGCGGCACGGTGACGATCGGCACCTCGCAGTCGGGGTCGACGTACCAGCTGAGCGACCCGACCCGCGGCAACAACCGGACGTACAACCTCAACCGCGGCACCTCCGGTACGGGCACCCTGTTCACCGACGCCGACGACACCTGGGGCACCGGCTCGCCGTCCAACACCCAGACCGCCGCCGTGGACGCCCATTTCGGCGCCCAGGTCACCTGGGACTTCTACAAGACCGTCCTCGGCCGCAACGGCATCCGCAACGACGGCGTCGCCGCGTACTCCCGCGTCCACTACGGCAACGCGTACGTCAACGCGTTCTGGTCCGACAGCTGCTTCTGCATGACGTACGGCGACGGCGAGGGCAACAACAAGCCGCTGACGTCCCTGGACGTGGCCGGCCACGAGATGACGCACGGCGTCACGTCCAACACGGCCGGGCTCAACTACTCCGGCGAGTCGGGCGGCCTGAACGAGGCCACCTCCGACATTCTCGGCACGGCGGTGGAGTTCCACGCGGCGAACTCCTCCGATCCCGGTGACTACCTCATCGGCGAGAAGATCGACATCCGCGGCAACGGCACCCCGCTGCGCTACATGGACCAGCCGAGCAAGGACGGCAACTCGGCCGACTACTGGCGGTCGAACCTGGGCAGCCTGGACGTCCACTACTCGTCCGGCCCGGCAAACCACTTCTTCTACCTCCTGGCGGAGGGCAGCGGCACCAAGACCATCAACGGAGTCACCTACAACTCGCCGACGTCCAACGGCGCCACGGTCACCGGCATCGGCCGCGCCAAGGCCGTCCAGATCTGGTACAAGGCCCTGACCACGTACATGACGTCGACGACCCGCTACTCCGGCGCCCGTACGGCGACCCTGAACGCGGCGCGTGATCTGTACGGCTCCGGCAGCACGGAGTACAGCGCGGTGGCCGCGGCGTGGTCGGCGGTCAACGTGAGCTGAGCTCAGGCCTGTTGACGCAGAGCTGAGGGGCGGTACCCGGGACGAAGGCATCCCCGGGTGCCGCCCTACCCTTGTGACCCATGTCCTTCACGTACGACGCCGTCGGCGCGACCCGGGAGTACGGCTTCTGCCCGCCCGGCTTCCACCCCCTGTACGTGCGCACCCGCATCGGCGAGGGCGAGGAGGTCTTCCGCAGAGCCGCCGAGGCGGTCATGACCTGGGAGATGCACCGCGCGCTGGGCGTCGGCATCGACGCGTCGTCCGACCGCGCGGCCCCCGGCGTCGACGTCACGGTCATCCTCGCCGGCGTGATCAAGGCACCGTGCCGGGTGGTGTGGACGGTGGAGGAGTACCGGCGGGTGGGCTGGGCGTACGGCACGCTTTCCGGCCATCCGGAGTGCGGCGAGGAGGCGTTCGTGGTGGAACGGACGGGCGACGGCACGGTCTGGCTGACCGTGAACGCGTTCAGCCGCGGGGCGAAGTGGTACGCCCGAGCGGGCGGTCCGGCTACCCGGGGGTTGCAGCATGCGTATGCGCGGCGGTGCGGGGTCGTATTGCGGCGGTTGTGCGGGGAGAGCGACTGACCCACCCGTAAGACAGGACCGGTGCCAAGCTGGGCTGCACTTGAACTGCTGAGCCTGACACGGCCCCGGCCGGCACGCTTCCCTACGTGCCGACCGGGGTTCCCGCATGCTCGCTGACCTCGGTTGTTGTCCGGAACCGCGGCCGCTCGGCCTGCTCCTCGCCCGAGGTCTTCGGGCGCGCCCGAACCCTCCCCCCCGTCCAGGACGCGGCGCCTCGGCGCGCCCTACCGCATCAACACCCCCGCCCCCTCCACCACATCCTCCGAAGGCACCGCCACCAACCCCAGCTCCGCACCCGTCGCCAGCAACCGGTGCGCGGGCAGGATGCGAACCGTATAGCCGTACGGCCCCGTCCGGTCCAGGGACAGCGGCCCCTCGTACATCCAGCGCCCCTCGACGTCGGGGCCGCCCGCCGGTTTCAGCGGCACCGTCGTGGCGTCGGCGATGCGGTCCTCGGAGTCCACGCGGCCGGAGACGGCCTGGACCTCGATGTCGTCGGGGGCGAGGTCGCCGAGGGCGACGCGGACGCGGAGGGTGAGGGTCGTGCCCAGTTCGGCCGTTGCCGTGGTGGCGGACGTTTCGACGTGGTCGACCCGTACCGCGTGCCAGTATCTGCGCAACCGGGTCTTCCACTCGGCGAGTTCGCGCGCCGCGTCCGGGCCCATCGTGCGGTGGGCGCGGGCTGCGGGGGCGTACAGGCGCTCGACGTACTCGCGGACCATGCGGCCGGCCAGCACCTTGGGGCCGAGCAGGGTGAGCGTCTGGCGGACCATCTCGATCCAGCGGTCGGGCAGGCCGGCCGGGCCCCGCTCGTAGAAGCGCGGGGTGATCCGCTGTTCGAGCAGGTCGTAGAGGGCGGACGCCTCGATGTCGTCGCGTCGGTCCGGGTCTGTGCCCACACCGTCCGCGGTCGGGATGGCCCAGCCGAAGTCGGGCTGGAACCACTCGTCCCACCAGCCGTCGAGGACGGAGAGGTTCAGACAGCCGTTCAGGGCCGCCTTCATGCCCGACGTGCCGCAGGCCTCCAGCGGGCGGAGCGGGTTGTTCAGCCAGATGTCGCAGCCGGGGTAGAGCTTCTGCGCCATCGCCATGCCGTAGTCGGGCAGGAAGACGATCCGGTGGCGTACGCGCGGGTCGTCGGCGAAGCGGACGAGTTCCTGGATGAGCCGCTTGCCGCCGTCGTCGGCCGGGTGCGCCTTGCCGGCCACCACGATCTGGATCGGGCGTTCGGGGTGCAGCAGCAGGTCCATCAGGCGGTCGCGGTCGCGCAGCATGAGGGTGAGGCGCTTGTACGACGGGACGCGGCGCGCGAAGCCGATCGTCAGGACGTCCGGGTCGAGCACGCCGTCGATCCAGCCCAGCTCGGCCGTGCCCGCGCCGCGTTGCCGCCAGGAGGCGCGCAGCCGTTCCCGTACCTCCGTCACAAGCTGCTCGCGCAGGGTGCGGCGCAGCTCCCAGATGTCCTGGTCGGGGATGTCCGCGACGGCGTCCCACCGGTCCGAGCCGCCGTCGCTGAAGGCGTCCTCGGCACGCTCGGCGCCGATCTGCCGGGCGCCGAGCTGGAACACCTCGGGGGCGATCCAGGTGGGGGCGTGCACACCGTTGGTGACGGAGGTGATCGGCACCTCGTCGGGGTCGAATCCCGGCCACAGTCCGGAGAACATCTCCCGGCTGACGTTGCCGTGCAGCAGGGAGACTCCGTTGGCGCGCTGGGCCAGGCGCAGGCCCATCACGGCCATGTTGAAGAGGTTGGGTTCGCCGCCGGGGTAGGTCTCCATGCCGAGCTGGAGGATGCGTTCGACGTCGATGCGCGGGAGTTCGGCGTCGGGGCCGAAGTGGCGGGCGACGAGTTCGCGGTCGAAGCGGTCGATGCCGGCCGGGACGGGGGTGTGGGTGGTGAAGACGGTGCCCGCGCGGACCGCTTCCAGCGCCGAGTCGAACTCCAGCCCCGTGTCGGAGAGTTCGGCGATCCGCTCCAGGCCGAGGAAGCCGGCGTGACCCTCGTTGGTGTGGAAGACCTCGGGCTCGGGGTGGCCGGTGAGCCGGCAGTACGTCCGTACCGCCCGGACCCCTCCTATGCCGAGCAGCATCTCCTGGAGCAGCCGGTGCTCGCTGCCGCCGCCGTAGAGCCGGTCGGTCACGCCGCGTTCGCCGAGGTCGTTCTCCTCGATGTCCGAGTCGAGCATCAGCAGCGGGACCCGGCCGACCTGGGCCAGCCAGATCCGGGCGCGCAGGAATCTGCCGCCGGGCAGGGCGAGGGCGACCTGGGCGGGGGTGCCGTCGGACTCCTTGAGCAGGGCCACCGGCAGCTCGTTGGGGTCGAGGACGGGGTAGTGCTCCTGCTGCCAGCCGTCCCGGGAGAGGGTCTGGCGGAAGTAGCCGTGCCGGTAGAGCAGCCCGACCCCGATCAGCGGTACACCGAGGTCGCTGGCCGCCTTCAGGTGGTCGCCGGCCAGGATGCCCAGGCCGCCGGAGTACTGGGGCAGAGCGGCGGTGATGCCGAACTCGGGTGAGAAGTAGGCGACGGCGGCGGGGAGTTCACCGGACTGTGTCTGGTACCAGCGGTCGCCGGTGACGTAGTCGTGGAGATCGTCGGCCACCGTGGTGAGGCGGCGCAGGAAACGGCGGTCCTCGGCCAGCTCGGTGAGCCGCTCGGGCGGCACGCTGCCGAGGAGCCGTACGGGATCACCGCCTGATGCGGCCCACCGCTCCGGATCGACGGACTGGAACAGATCGCGTGTCTCCGTGTGCCAGGACCAGCGCAGATTGCGTGCCAGGTCGCTCAGCGGGCGGAGGGGGTCGGGGAGAACGGGTCGGACCGTGAATCGACGGATCGCCTTCACTTGGCCCCTCCGAGGATGATCGGATAGAGTGCGGCCGGTGCGCTGTGAGAACCAAGCACGCGCTAACTCCTTGACTTTGACGTCAACCGGGCAGGTTCCGACCCGGCTGGTGCTGATCGCGTAAGACTCGACCGCTCGCTGAGCGGTCGAGCGGCGTGAGCCAGGAATCCCGTTCGTTCAGAAGCGGGAGGGTTCAAATTCCACCTCGTCACGTGCGGAGGAGAACGCACGGCGGTGTGCGTCCCGTCATCGACATCGACGGTAGTGGTTACCCAGCGTCGCTGTGGCCGACTCCCCGGGGCAACCGTCCTCTGTCGGCCGGTCATGCCCCAAGCCGACCGAATTCCGCCGCAACCTTCACTCGTCCGCCATGGCCGATATGGCCGATTCCGCCCCCACAGGCCTCCTTGTGGCGCTTCACACCGCACGAGAGGCTGCCAACTGGCGTACCGGCCGGCGAGCGGGTGCACGCGGTCGGCGGCTGCCGTACGCCGAGTCGAGGAGGGGAACTCGGACCATGGCACGGACGCGAACACGGCGTCTGCGCTGGGCGGGTGGCCTCACCGCGGTGACATGTGCCGCGGTGTTTTCGGCCACCGTTCCGCCCGCGCAGGCCGCGCCGGAGGGGCGGATACTCGGCGCCGGAGAACCCGGCGCCGTCAGCGGCAGCTACCTGGTGACGCTGAAGGGGGGAACGAAGGCTCCGTCGGCGGCCGGGAAGGGCATCGCCGAGAAGTACGGGGCGAGAATCAGCCACACATACGGCACGGTCCTGAACGGCTACGCGGTGCGGGCCGGCGAGAGACAGGCGAAGCGGCTCGCAGCCGACCCGCGCGTCGCCTCCGTCACCCAGGACACCCGTGTGGCCGCCGACCACACCCAGAAGAACCCGTCGTCCTGGGGCCTGGACCGCATCGACCAGCCGAACCTGCCGCTGGACAAGAGCTACACCTGGCCGGAGTCGGCGGGCAGCGGAGTGACGGTGTACGTGATCGACACCGGCATCCGTATCTCCCCCAAGGACTTCGGCGGCCGGGCCGGTTACGGCTGGGACTTCATCGGCGGCGACAGGTCCGCCGGTGACGGCAACGGACACGGCACCCATGTCGCCGCGACGGTCGCCGGCCAGAGCTTCGGCGTCGCCAAGCAGGCCGAGGTCGTCGCCGTGCGGGTGCTGGACAACGCCGGTTCCGGTACGACCGCGCAGGTCATCGCCGGTATCGACTGGGTGACCAGGCACGCCCGCAAACCGGCTGTCGCCAACCTCAGCCTGGGCGGCTTCTACAACGCCCAACTGGACGCCGCCGTACGCACGTCCATCGCCTCGGGCGTCACGTACACCGTCGCGGCGGGCAACGACGGCCTCCCCGCCGGCCTGTACTCCCCCGCGGGCGTACGGCAGGCGATCACCGTCGGCGCCACGAGCCGCACGGACGCCCGGGCGTCCTTCTCGAACTACGGCTCCGCACTGGACCTGTTCGCCCCGGGCGTGGCGATCACCTCCGCGTCCCACAAGAGCAACACGGGCACGGCGACCTTCTCCGGTACGTCGATGGCGTCGCCGCACGCCGCGGGCGCGGCCGCGCTGTATCTGGCCGGCCATCCGGAATCCACCCCGGCACAGGTTTCCAAGGCGCTTGTGGCGGGGGCGGTTTCCGGCAAGGTCTCCGGTCGCGGCCTGGGTTCACCGAACAAACTCCTCCAGGTACCGCGGTCGTAGCGCCACATTCCAGCCGTGACGCCAGTATCGGCCCCGTTCGTCTCGAACGGGGCCGGTCTTGTGCGTAGACATACGCGTGAGTAGTTAACAAAGTGCCGGATTGCCCACCCGAACAGGGTGGGAAGGCTCCTGCGGTACGCCCCCACCGGCACATCCCGCACGACCCACCTCCCCACAGCCATCCGCCCACCCACGTTGACGCGGACAGGAGCGGTGATGCCCGCCACGCACCACTCGTCAGCACCCCTGACATCGAGCCCCGAAAGCAGCACCGAAAGCAGCCCCGAAAGCACCGAGGTACAGCCCGTGCGCCCCGTCGACGCCGGCCGGCCGGTCCCGGAGCCACCCTCCACGGGCGAGGCGACCACCGTCGGGCGCATACCCGTCCTCGACGTCCGCCCGATCGTCCAGCACGGGCGCCGGCCCGCGAAGGCGGTGACCGGGGAGACGTTCGAGGTCTCGGCGACCGTCTTCCGGGAGGGCCATGACGCCGTCTCGGCCAATCTCGTACTGAAGGGCCCGGACGGCCGCCCGGGCCCGTGGACGCCGATGCGTGAACTCGCCCCCGGCACCGACCGCTGGGGCGCCACCGTCACCGCCGGTGATCCCGGCCTGTGGACCTACACCGTGGAGGCGTGGGGCGACCCGGTCACCACCTGGCGGCATCACGCCCGGATCAAGATCCCGGCCGGGATCGACACCGACCTGGTCCTGGAGGAGGGCGCGCGGCTTTACACGCGGGCCGCCGTCCAGGCGCCGAGCAGCGTACGGCGCGTGCTCCTCGCCGCCGTCGCCGCGCTGCGGGACGAGAGCCGGCCCGCCGCCTCCCGGCTGGCCGCCGCGTTGACGCCGGAGGTGGACGGTGTGCTGGCGCGGTATCCGTTGCGGGAGTTGGTGACGGCGTCCGAGCCGCTGCCGCTGCTGGTGGAGCGGGAGCGGGCGCTGTTCGGGTCGTGGTACGAGTTCTTCCCGCGCTCGGAGGGCACGGCGGAGCGTGCGCACGGCACGTTCCGCACCGCCGCGCGCCGGCTGCCGGTGATCGCCGGGATGGGTTTCGACGTGGTGTACCTGCCGCCGGTCCACCCCATCGGCAGCACCTTCCGCAAGGGCCGCAACAACACCCTGTCCCCCGCCCCGGACGATGTGGGGGTGCCGTGGGCGATCGGCTCGCCGGAGGGCGGGCACGACGCCGTGCACCCGCAGCTGGGCACGATCGAGGACTTCGACTGGTTCGTCGCCCAGGCGCGGGCGCTGGGTCTGGAGGTGGCGCTGGACTTCGCGTTGCAGTGTTCGCCGGATCATCCGTGGGTGGACAAGCATCCGGAGTGGTTCCATCACCGCCCGGACGGGTCGATCGCGTATGCGGAGAACCCGCCGAAGAAGTACCAGGACATCTATCCGATCGCGTTCGACCGGGACATGGACGGTCTGGTCGCGGAGACGGTGCGGGTGCTGCGGCACTGGATGGCGCACGGGGTGCGGATCTTCCGGGTGGACAATCCGCACACCAAGCCGGTGGTGTTCTGGGAGCGGGTGATCGCGGAGGTCAACCGCACCGACCCGGATGTGGTCTTCCTGGCGGAGGCGTTCACCCGGCCGACGATGATGCACACCCTGGCGCAGATCGGGTTCCAGCAGTCGTACACGTACTTCACCTGGCGCACCACCAAGCAGGAGCTGACGGAGTATCTGACGGAGCTGTCGGGGGAGGCGGCGGCCTACATGCGGCCGAACTTCTTCGTCAACACGCCCGACATCCTGCACGCCTACCTGCAGCACGGCGGCCGCCCGGCGTTCGAGGTCCGCGCGGTCCTCGCCGCGACCCTCTCCCCCACGTGGGGGGTGTACTCCGGGTACGAGCTGTGCGAGAACACGCCGCTGCGCGAGGGCAGCGAGGAGTACCTGGACTCGGAGAAGTACCAGCTCAAGCCCCGCGACTGGGAGGCGGCCGAACGCGAGGGACGCACCATCACCCCCCTCATCACCAAGCTCAACAGGATCCGGAGGCAGAGCCCTGCCCTACGCCAGTTGCGGGACCTCCACTTCCACCATGCGGACCAGGAAGCGGTAATTGCGTACTCCAAGCGGGCGGGATCGAACACGGTTCTGGTGGTCGCGAACCTCGACCCCCACCACACCCAGGAGGCCACGGTCTCGTTGGACATGCCGCAACTCGGCCTGGACTGGCACGAGTCGGTGCCGGTGCGCGACGAGCTCACCGGCGAGACCTATCACTGGGGCAGGGCCAACTATGTGCGTCTCGAGCCGGGCATCAGGCCCGCGCACATCCTGACCGTCCTGCGACCGTCCACCCCGCAGACCGGAGGGTCACCCACAACATGATCGTCAACGAGCCCGTCCCGGACACCTTCGAGGACACGCCCGCCAAGGACCGTGACCCGGAGTGGTTCAAGCGCGCCGTGTTCTACGAGGTCCTCGTCCGCTCCTTCCAGGACAGCAACGGCGACGGCATCGGCGACCTCAAGGGCCTGACCGCCAAGCTCGACTATCTGCAGTGGCTCGGCGTGGACTGCCTGTGGCTCCCGCCGTTTTTCAAGTCGCCGCTGCGCGACGGCGGTTACGACGTCTCCGACTACACCGCAGTGCTGCCGGACTTCGGTGACCTGGCCGACTTCGTGGAGTTCGTCGACGCCGCCCACCAGCGCGGTATGCGCGTCATCATCGACTTCGTCATGAACCACACCAGCGACCAGCACCCGTGGTTCCAGGAGTCCCGCAAGGACCCCGACGGCCCCTACGGCGACTTCTACATGTGGGCCGACGACGACAAGCAGTACCAGGACGCCCGCATCATCTTCGTCGACAC
>NZ_JBQQCE010000275.1:0-12865 GCF_052245645.1 Streptomyces sp. KR55
AGGATTTCCGTTCGCACCCCGAAGCGCTCACGCGGACACGCGGGTCACGGCAACGACCGCTCGCACTCACTCCCGCTCACCAGAACACGCTTGAGCACACTTCAACGGCCGCAGTTCCACACCCCGCCGGCTGAGCCACCGGATGTCCCGGACGAACCTACGGGAGGCGGCCGACGCCGCCGAACTCGATCCACTCGTGGGTGAGCTGACGGGGCACCACCTCGGAGTCGGGGCGCCAGGTGGACACCTCCACCAGGCCCGGTTCGAGGATCTCCAGGCCCTCGAACAACTCCGCGACGTCCTTCTCCTGCCGCACCCGGCCCCAGTGTCCCTGCGTCGCCTTGTCCATGAAGTCGGTGACGAACGCACGCACCTCGGGGTCCTCGCTTACCAGCTGGCACATCACCAGGTAGCTGCCCGGTACGAGCCGCTCGGCGACCCGGCGGGCCACCGCCTTCGGGCCGTCGGTCTCGCTGTCGGGAATGCAGTGGAAGACCGAGTTGAACAGCACGGCGACCGGCTGCGAGAAGTCGATCAGGCGCTGCGTGTCGGGGTGGGAGAAGATCGCGTCGGTGTCCCGCATGTCGGCGTGGATGACGCAGGTGCGTTCGTCCTGCTCCAGGAGGGCCCGGCCGTGCACCAGCACCATGGGGTCGTTGTCGACATAGACGACGTGCGCGGTGGGGTCGTGGCGCTGCGCGACCTGGTGCACGTTGTCCTGGGTGGGCAGGCCGGAGCCGTGGTCGAGGAACTGCCGGATGCCGTACTCCGCGGCGAGCGTGCGGACGACGCGCTGGAGGAAACGGCGGTTGTTCACCGCGAGCCGGCGCGTGCTGGGCACGACCTTGTCGAGTTCCTCGCAGGCCGCGCGGTCCGCGGCGTAGTTGTCCTTGCCGCCGAGGTAGTGGTCGTACATGCGCGCGGCCGTCGGCACGTTGGCGTCGATCTCCGTGGACAGCGGCTTGTCGGTGTGCATCGATCCCCCTGCTTCGTGCCGAGCGCCAACTCGACTGGCCTGACAGGGAATACATCCTAGGGAGTGCGTGACTCCCCGTGCCAGTCCATGCGCGAATCGTCGGGGGAAGAAGGGCCGGTGTTCACGGTGCGGGCCCGGCATGGGGCTGCCCGGCCCGCACCGGAGGGAGCTCAGGCGGCGTCCAGCTCCGCCAGTTCCCCGGCGGTGAGTACGAGGTCGGGTGCGGCGGCGGAGTCGCGGATCGTCTCCGGCCGGCTGGCCCCGGGAATGGGGACGACCACCGGCGACTTGGCGAGCATCCAGGCCAGGCAGACGCGCTGTGGGCTCACCCCGTGGGCGTCGGCGATCCTCGCGAACGGGGCGTGGGCCGAGCCGAGTTCGCCGGCCCGGGAGATACCGCCGAGCGGGCTCCAGGGCAGGAAGGCGATGCCGAGCTCGTCGCACAGACGCAGCTCCGGCTCACTGGAGCGGAAGGCGGGCGAGAACTGGTTCTGCACGGAGGCCAGTCGGCCGCCCAGGATGTCGTTGGCCAGCCTGATCTGGTCCGGGTTCGCGTTGGAGATGCCCGCCATACGGATCTTGCCCTCGTCCAGCAGGTCGCGGATCGCGCCGACGGACTCCTCGTAGGGCACGCGGGGGTCGGGGCGGTGGAACTGGTAGAGGCCGATCGCCTCGACACCGAGCCGGTGCAGCGACTCCTCGCAGGCCGCCTTGAGGTGAGCAGGGCTGCCGTCCAGCGTCCAACTGCCGTCGCCGGGGCGCAGATGGCCGCCCTTGGTGGCGACCAGGACGTCCTTGCCCCCGTCGTGGGTGGCGAGGGCCTTGGCGATCAGGGTCTCGTTGTGACCCACCTCGTCGGCGTCCCGGTGGTAGGCGTCGGCGGTGTCGATCAGCGTCACGCCGGCGTCCAGGGCGGCGTGGACGGTGGCGAGGGAGCGTTCCTCGTCCGGCCGGCCCTCGATCGACATGGGCATGGCGCCCAGGCCGATCGCACTGACTTCGACGTCACCGATGCGGCGAGTGTGCATGGGTTCGTGACCTCTTTCGGCTGTCGCGCAGAACCGATGGAGTCCGTACGGCCGGGGGGCGGCCGTACGGGAGATGTCCCAGCGTGGCTGGGCGTACGGCCGGCGGTCCAATAGAGGAAAGCGAACGGATTCAGTGGCCGGAGTGCTGAATGAGGGGAGCCGTGGCGGCTCGGGTCGGCCCGTGCGCACCCCTTGGCGGGGCCGCCCGTCGAGCTGGGCGGCGATCAGCAGCCGCCCCCTCGTGCCGCAGCCGGCGGTGATCCGCGGCCTGGGTGCCTCTTCGAGCCCGTTCGATGGCTTGCCTGGTGTCCGTGTCCGCCGTTCGTGTGACACGCTCGCACCCGGCCGGTCTCGTGGCGCCGGTCGTCGCAAGGTTCGGCAGCGTTGGAGAGGCGACCCGTATGCGTATCGGACTGCTCGGCACCGGCCCGTGGGCGCAGATGGTGCATGCCCCCGCCCTGGGCGCGCACGACGGACTGGACTTCGTCGGCGTGTGGGGGCGCCGTCCGGCGGCGGCGAAGGAACTGGCCGACCGTCATTCCACCCGGGCCTACGACGACGTCGACGCCCTGCTCGCGGAGGTGGACGCCGTCGCCGTGGCGCTGCCGCCGGCGGTACAGGCGGAGCTCGCGGCGCGTGCCGCCCGGGCGGGATGCCATCTGCTGCTGGACAAGCCCGTCGCCGCGACGGTCGACGACGGCCGTGCCGTGGTCGAGGCGGCACGCGGGGCCGATGTAGCCTCGGTCGTGTTCTTCACCACGCGCTTCCAGTCCGCCCCCGAGGCCTGGATCACCGAACAGGCCGGACGGGACGGCTGGTTCGTGGCGCGGGCACAGTGGCTGGGCGCGCTGTTCTCCGGGGACAACCCGTTCGCGGCCTCGCCGTGGCGGCGGGAGAAGGGTGCCCTGTGGGACGTCGGTCCGCATGCCCTGTCCGTGCTGCTGCCGGTCCTCGGAGACGTGACCGGCGTGGCGGCCGCGGCACGCGGTCCCGAGGACACCGTTCACGCGGTCCTCGAGCACGCCACCGGCGCGTCCAGCACCCTGACCCTCAGCCTCACCGCTCCGCCCGCGGCGGCGGGGGCCACCGTGGAACTGCGCGGCACGGCGGGGGTGACGGCCCTTCCGGCGGGCTCCGAGGGGGCGCTTCCCGCGTTCGCCCGCGCGGCCGACGCCCTCCTCACCGCCGCCGACTCCGGCCGGCCGCACCCCTGCGACGCGGCGTTCGGGCTGCGGGTCACCGAGATCCTCGCCTCGGTCGAGGAATCGCTCGGCACCGAGTGACAGTGGGGGCGCCGGCACAGCTCGGCGTGCGGCGTGCGACCCGGCGTAGCAGCGTGGTGGTGTGGAGAAGGCGTCCGTCCTGTCACCTCTGCGGCACCGGGACCGGCAGAGCTGGCTGAGGGGCGCGCCACCGCCACGCTGGGTGCGGGTGCTGCCGGTCGCGCTGATCGTGGGCGTGGGCGTGGCCACGGGTCTCAGCGACGATGCCCTCGACGTCGGCTTCCTGCTGGGCGCCATCCCGCCGCTGGCCGTTCTGTCGTACGGACCGCTGGGGACCGCCGTCCTCGGCGCACTGACGATCACGCTGCTGCACATTCCGGCCCTCCAGCTGAACCGGCCCGGCGACACCGACCTGTGGACCATCGTCTTCGTCTCCGCGATGAGCGTGTTCGTGGCCTTCGTCCGCAGTCACCGCGACGCCCAGCTCGACATCGAACGCACCACCGCAGAGGCCGCACAGCGGGCGCTGATGCCGCCGCTGCCCGAGGGGGTCGGCCCGGTGCGCTGCTGGGGCCTGTACCGGGCGGCGCAGCGCGGGACGCTGGTCGGCGGTGACTTCTACGACGTGCGCGACGGCCCGTACGGGGTGCGCGCCGTACTGGGCGACGTCCAGGGGCATGGTCTGGCGGCCGTGGGCACGGTCGCCTCCCTGCTGGGCGCCTTCCGGGAAGCGGTGCTCGATCAGCCGGATCTGGAGGCGGTCGCCGGCCGCCTCGACCGACGGCTGCGGGTGGACTCGGCGAGCGCCCGGCACGCCGAGCTATTCGCGACCGCCCTGCTGCTCGAGTTCTCCCGCGACGCGCGTTCGGTGCGGATCGTGACGTGCGGTCATCCGCCCCCGGTGCTGCTGCGGGCAAGAACGGCCACGGACATCGGGGTCGAGCCGGCGATGCCGCTCGGTCTCGGCCTTGCCGACGGCACCCCGCAAGGCGCGCTCTCCGTCTTCCTGGAGCCCGGCGACACACTGGTCCTGGCCTCCGACGGGGTCCTCGAGGCCCGTGACCGGACCGGCGCCTTCTACCCGCTGACCGAGCGGCTGACCGTCCTGGCCGAGCACGACCCCGCCACCCTGACGGACCGGGTGTGGGCGGACCTGCTGCGGCACAGCCGCGTCATACGCGACGACGTCACGATGCTCGTGCTCGCTCCTCGGACGCCGCCGACCCTCTGACCTCGGCATCACCCGCTCCGGATGCAGTGTGCGCTCCGACGTTGAATGGTGTTAGTGAACCCGATGACCGCACCGGGTTCGCGGCACAACCCCGGACCGGAGGAGCAGAGATCATGTCGACGCCACAGCCCGACGCGTCCAAGCCGGTCACGGACCGCGTCACCCCGGATGCCCTGCTCCACACCCGCACCGGCACGGACGTGTCGCCGGAGGACGTGGTGCTTGCCTCGGGCAAGGACATCACGCCGAAGAACCTGGAATGGGCCCGGCGCAAGCTGGACCGGGAGGGACCGGCGGCCATCGACAAGCTCCTGCCCTAGAGTCTTCCGGGGGGCATCGGGCGCGTTCCCGGTGAGGCGTGCGCGCCGACTCGGGTGCGCCTTCGGGCAGTTGACCGTAACGCCGGTTGACCGTTCACCCTATCGAAGAGAGTGTCCGGCCTGTCAGACTCCGGAGGGTGCCCGACTACGACATGCTCGTCCTCGGATCCGGCCCGGGTGGCCAGAAGGCCGCCATCGCCGCGGCCAAGCTGGGCCGCCGGGTCGCCGTCGTCGACCGCCCCGACATGGTCGGCGGGGTCTCCATCCACACCGGCACCATTCCCTCCAAGACGCTGCGCGAGGCAGTGCTCTATCTGACCGGCCTCACCCAGCGCGACCTCTACGGACAGAGCTACCGCCTGAAGGAGGACATCACCGTCGCGGACCTCACCGCACGCACCCAGCACGTGGTCGGCCGCGAGGTCGACGTCGTCCGCAGCCAGCTGTCCCGCAACCACGTCGCCGTGTTCGCCGGCACCGGCCGCTTCGTCGACCCGCACACCGTGGTGCTGCGCGAGGTCACCGGCCATGAGCGGCTGATCGGCGCCGAGCACATCGTGATCGCCACCGGCACCCGGCCCGCCCGGCCTGGCAGCGTCGAGTTCGACGGGCGGACGATCATGGACTCGGACAATGTCCTCGCCCTCGAACGGGTCCCGCGCTCCATGGTCATCGTCGGCGCCGGCGTGATCGGCATGGAGTACGCCTCGATGTTCGCCGCGCTCGGCAGCAAGGTGACGGTGGTCGAGAAGCGGGCCGGGATGCTCGACATGTGCGACGTGGAGGTCGTCGAGTCGCTGAAGTACCACCTGCGGGACCTCGCGGTGACGTTCCGGTTCGGAGAGACCGTCGCCGCCGTCGAGCGTCATCCCCGGGGCGCCCTCACCGTGCTGGAGAGCGGCAAGAAGATCCCGGCCGACGCGGTGCTGTACTCCGCGGGCCGGCAGGGTCTGACCGACGACCTCGACCTCGGCAAGGCCGGCCTGTCGGCGGACGCGCGCGGCCGGATCACGGTCGACGAGCACTACCGCACCCAGGTGCCGCACATCTACGCCGTGGGTGATGTCATCGGCTATCCGGCACTGGCCGCCACGTCGATGGAGCAGGGGCGGGCGGCGGCATACCACGCCTGCGGGGAGCCCGTGGGCCGGATGCACAACCTCCAGCCGATCGGCATCTACACCATCCCGGAGATCAGCTTCGTGGGGCGGACGGAGGATCAGCTCACCGAGGACCGGGTGCCGTTCGAGGTCGGGATCTCCCGCTACCGGGAGCTGGCCAGAGGGCAGATCGTCGGGGACTCGCACGGAATGCTGAAGCTGCTGGTCTCCCCCGAGGACCGCACGCTGCTGGGTGTGCACTGCTTCGGCTCCGGGGCGACCGAGCTGATCCACATCGGTCAGTCCGTGATGGGGTGCGGCGGCACGGTCGACTATCTGGTCAATGCAGTATTCAACTATCCGACGCTCGCGGAGTCCTACAAGGTGGCCGCCCTGGACGCCACCAACAAGCTCCGGCAGATCGACCGGATCGCGGACTGAGGGGACACCGGTCAGGTGGTGTCGTCGTCGACGACGTGCACGGCGGCTTCCTCGGCGCCCGCGGCGCCGGCGTCGACGCCCCTGTCGTCGGCGACCGCTTCCTTCGTGGTGTCGGGGCGCATGCCCTCGTCCGGGGCGACCAGGCGGCCGGCGCGTTCGGTGCCGGCATCCGGGTCGACCGGTTCGCCTTCTCCGCCCGGGAGGTCGCCGATGTCGTCCCCGGCGGGTTCGTCCACGTCGGGCCGTTCCTGGGCGAGCCGTTGGTCGAGGCTCTCGCCGGCGTGCTGTTCCGCGGCCGTGGTGCCGTGCCGGGTGACGCCGAGCGGCTTCTCCGGCGGCGAGTAGCCCTCGTCCAGGGTGTCGTCGTAGGTCCGCTCGTCGACGGCGTCCTGCAGGTCGAGGGGTGCGGCGTCCTCCTGCTCCTCGTTGGTTCCGGTGGGCTGGTACACGTCGTCCGCCATCGGTTCGGGCTCAGTCCCTTCCGTCCCCATGGCTGCCTCCCTGTCACACTGCGATCGGTCCGTCCCCCTCCGCGTTTCCCGCCCCGCTGCCCTGACACGTTCCGTTCCCACGCACCCGCCCAGGAGGCATCCCCGTGACACCGTCCGCACCCCAGCGACGTCTGGCCCTGCTCGGCGGGGGCTTCTCCACCGACGAGGAGGGGCTGCTGGACGACTGGGTGCTCGGCCATGCACGCACCTCGCGGCCCAAGGTCTGCTTCGTGCCCACCGCGAGCGGAGACGCGCCCGCCTACGTCGAGCAGTTCCTCACCGCCTTCCGGTCACGCGCATGCGAGCCCTCCGTCCTCACGCTGTTCCGACGGGAACACGACGCCGACGCGCTGCGCACGTTCCTGCTCGCGCAGGACGTCGTGTACGTCGGCGGCGGCAACACCGCGAACCTGCTGGCGGTCTGGCGCACGCACGGCGTGGACCGGCTGCTGGGCGAGGCGTACGACCGCGGGACCCTGCTGTGCGGAATCAGCGCCGGCGCCAACTGCTGGGCCGAGGCCTCCCACACCGACTCCTTCGGCCCGCTGGGCGTCCTGCACGACGGCCTGGGGCTGCTGCCGGGCTCGGTCTGCCCGCACTACGACGGCGAACCGGGCCGCCGCCCCTCGTACCGGGAGGCAGTGGCGTCCGGCGCGCTGCCCGCGGGGTGGGCGGTGGACGACGGTGTGGGGGCGCTCTTCACGGAAGGCCTGCTCACGGAGACGGTCACGCGTGCCCGGGCCGCCCGTCTCCATCGGGTGGAGCCGGATGGACGGAGCGGAGCCGTGGAACGTGCCCTCGACGGTCACCTGCTGGAAGTCCGCACGAAGTGACCGCCCGCCTCCCGCCCGGCCCTACAGTGCGGGGCATGGACATGAAGTGCTCGCAGTGCACAGCGGTCGGCCTGGAAGCCGGTTTCATCGAGGACGCCGGCGACCACTCCAACGGATACGCACGGTGGATACCCGGCCCCCTGCAACGCGGGATCTTCGGCGGCGCCAAGCGCTTCGGCCGGCCCCGCTACCAGATCGACGCCTACCGCTGCCCCGGGTGCGGGCACTTGGAACTCTTCGCACCCCACGAGGTATGACCCGTGCCGTCACGGCGCCGCGGTCGGCCCGTCCGGTCGGCTGTGGCGCTGTTCGACCATCTCGCGGCTGAGTTCCTCCGTCTCCGCGGCGGGCATGCGCTCGAAACCGTCCTCGGTGATGACGGACACGATGGGGAAGATGCGGCGGCTGATGTCCGGGCCGCCGGTCGCGGAGTCGTCGTCGGCCGCGTCGTAGAGCGCCTGGAGCGCGGCCAGGGCGGCCTCGCGCCGGGACATGCCCGGGTGGAACAGTTTCTTCAACGCGCCTCGCGCGTACGGCGAACCGGAGCCCTCGGCGTGGAAGTCCCGCTTCTCGTACGCGCCGCCGGCGACGTCGAAGCTGAAGATGCGGCCCCGTTCGCCCTCGGCGGCCCTGACGTCGTAACCGGCCATGAGGGGGACGACGGCGAGACCCTGCATGGCCTGGCCGAGGTTCTGCCGGATCATCCCGGCGAGCCGGGTCGCCTTCGCGCTGAGGGTCATCGGAATGCCCTCGATCTTCTCGAAGTGGGTCAGCTCGACCTGATAGAGCTTCACCATGTCCAGCGCGAGCCCGACGGTGCCCGCGAAGGCCACCGCGGTGTAGTCGTCCGCGGGGTGCACCTTCTCCAGGTCACGCTGGGCGATGACGTTGCCCATGGTGGCCCTGCGGTCCCCGGCGACCATCACCCCGTCGCGGTAGGCGAGCGCCAGGACGGTGGTGCCGTGCGGGAACTGCTCCGGTGCCGCCCGGACGCCGTCGGGGAAGGGCGGGCGAGTGGGCAGCAGCGCCGGGCGGTGCGCCGCAAGGAACTCGGTGAAGGAGGAGCTGCCGGGAGTGAGGAACTCCTCCCCCAGACGTCCGCCGCTCTCGTGTCCTGCCATGCCACTTCCCCCTCGTCCATGGGTCGACAACCGGACTCCTACCTGCAGCGGGCGGACGGGAAACGCCGTCGCGGTCACAGCGCCTTGCGCCGGACGAGTACCGCCAGCACCAGCAGGCCCGGGATCAGCGGCAGCCACACGGTCAGCAGCCGGTAGCCGAGGACCGCGGACGCCGCCGCCGCGCCCGGCGCTCCGGCGGCCGTGAGGGTAAGGGCGAGGACCGCGTCGAGGGAGCCGAGGCCGCCCGGGGTGGGCAGCAGGGCGGCGGCGCTGCTGGCGGCCAGGTACACGAGGGCCACCCGGGCGGGGTGCAGGGACAGGTCGACGGCCTGGGCGACGGCGATCAGAGCGACGGTGTGCAGCGCGGCGAAGGCCAGCGAGCCACCCCACAGGGCGGCCGCCCGCTGCGGCAGGGCATGCACGGCCCGGACGTCCGCCGACACCGTCGCCAGGAGCTTTCTGCACCGGGGCCAGAGTCGGCCCGCCGGCAGCGCCGCGAGGCAGACGGCGGCGAGTACCCCTGCCACGCACACGCCGGAAACGTGCGGCAGCCGCAGCAACCCCGGGCAGGCCAGGGCGAGTACGGCGATCAGGGCGCCGCGCACCAGCCCACCCGCCGCGGCCTTGACCGCGAGCGCGGTCAGCGATCGGGCTGCCGGAAGGCCGCAGCGCATCAGGAAGCGCAGGTTCACCGCCCCCGCGCCGAGGCCCGCAGGCAGCACGTGGTTGGCCGCCGAGGCGGCGAACTGGGCGGCGACCAGCCGCCCCGCGGGCAGCGGCTGGGGCACAGCGCCCTGCTGCGCGAGCGCCGAGCACAGCCAGGTCGCGGCCACCGCCGTCGCGCCCACCAGCAGCCAGCCGGGGTCGGCGACGGCGAGCCGGCCGACGCCGGTCTCCAGCACGGGCCAGTGCCGCCGGACGAGGAGGCCGACGGCCACCAGGACGGCGAGGGTGAGGAGGGTCTGCCATAAGGCCCGTCGGCGGGTGAGGGGGATGGCGTACTGCTCGGGCGTCATACGGCCGGGCCCCCGCACGGCGCCGGCGCTACGTGCACCCGCAGCCCCTCGGCCCCGTGGACGGTCCAGGAAGGGGCGTACTTCGGCGGGGAGCCGTCCGGCGTGGTGAGGACGGCGACCGGGGTCCGGCGTGCGGTGCGCAGAATGTCCGCCTCGGTGGTGTTGGCGTTGTGGCCGCGGACGACGAACTGCACGACCAGATGTCCGGCAAGCCCGACCGTGACCAGCGCCACGGCCGCCGGGGCGCTGGGTGAACCCGGACGCAGCGCGCCGGCCCGGGTGACGCACACACTGTCGGCCATCGTCCTGGCCCCCTCCCCACGGCTCACAGGGTTGCTGACGCCCTCCTGCAGTCCGCGGACGCAAGGGCGGAAATCAGGGAAAACATGCAAAAACTAACCCACGCGGACGGGATGCGCAGCGCTGCATACGGCCACACGCTGGGTCAGCGGGCGTTCGGTTTGCTCCCCAGTTCGGCGAGATCCTTCACCACGATGTCCGCGCCGTGCGTGTACAGCGCGTCGGCCTGTCCGGCGCGGTCGACGCCGACGACGTACCCGAATCCGCCCGCCCGGCCCGCGTCCATGCCGGCCAGCGCGTCCTCGAAGACGGCCGCCCGCCCGGCCTCGACGCCGAGGTCGTGGGCGGCGGCCAGGAAGGTGTCCGGCCGCGGCTTCCCCGGCAGCTTGCGCTCGGCGGCGACCACGCCGTCGATCCGTACGTCGAACAGGCCCTCGGCGTCGATCGCACGCAGTACGGCACGGCAGTTGGCGCTGGACGAGACGATCGCGGTGCGTAGGCCCTGGGCGCGGGCCGCCTCGATGTAGCGCAGGGTGCTGTCGTAGGCCTCGACGCCGCCGGTACGGATCTTCTCCAGGAGGAGGTCGTTCTTACGGTTGCCGACGCCGTGCACCGTCGGGGCGTCCGGCGGGTCGTCCGGGTGGCCCTCGGGCAGGTGGATGCCGCGGGAGGCGAGGAAGGTGCGGACGCCGTCCGCGCGGGGACGTCCGTCGACGTACTCGTCGTAGTCGGCGACGGCGTCGAACGGCCGGAAACGCTCGCCCTCGCGGTCGCGCAGGAAGGCGTCGAACGTCTCCTTCCAGGCGACCGCGTGCACGACGGCCGTCCTGGTGACGACCCCGTCGAGATCGAACAGGCAGGCCAGGATTGCTTCGGGAAGACCCAGCTCCGTCATACCGGAAGGGGTTCCCCGCGCGGGGGGATCAGTCGTGCGGGAACGAGTGATGCTCGTGCGCGACCTGCCAGCGGCCGTCCTCCTTGCGCAGGCCGAGGGTGAGCCGCAGGCGCAGGGTGGGCCGTTCGGCGAGTTCCTGGGGCATGCCGCAGCGCAGCAGGGCATACGCGTAGGCGACGTCGGTGCCCGCGGTGACGTCCAGGGAGTCGATCTCGAAGGAGGCGCCCTGGGCCTGCCACTCGAAGAACGGCGGCCAGCTGGCGCGGTACGCGGCGAGCCCGTGGATGCCCTCATGGGGCGGGGGCACATCGAACATGACAATGTCTTCGGTGTGGTCGGCGAGGACCGCGTCGAGGTCGCCGCGGTGGACGGCGTCGGCCCACCCGGTGATGAGGGTACGGATCTGCTGTTCGTCGTCGGTCATGATCCTTCGGCTCCTTTCTCCTCACTCTGGTCCGACTCCCCGCGGTCCCGGAAATCATCGCCGCACACCCGGATGACACACTCTGCTGTGTGCCGGTGACCTTCGATGACCTCCTGGCCCGTGCCCGGGCCCTCGCAGCGCACGGCCGGCGGGCCGTTCTCGGCATCGCCGGCAGCCCCGGCGCGGGCAAGACGACCCTCGCCGAGCGCCTGGTGCGGGACCTGAACGGCACCGGCCGGCCATGGGTCGCCCACGTCCCCATGGACGGCTTCCACCTGGCCGACGCCGAACTGGACCGGCTCGGCCGCCGGGACCGCAAGGGCGCGCCCGACACCTTCGACGCCGCCGGGTACGCCGCGCTGCTGCGGCGCCTGCACGACGAGGCCGACGACGGCATCGTGTACGCGCCCGGTTTCGAACGTGTCCTGGAACAGCCGATCGCGGGGGCGATCCCGGTGCCGCCGACCGCCCGGCTGATCGTGACCGAGGGCAACTACCTGCTGCTGGACACGGGGGCGTGGGCGCGCGTGCGACCCCAGCTCGATGAGGTGTGGTTCTGCGAACTGGCCGAGCCCGAGCGGATCCGCCGTCTGATCGCCCGGCACGAGGAGTTCGGCAAGGGCCCCGAACAGGCCCGGGCGTGGGTACTGGGCCCGGACCAGCGCAATGCCGACCTGGTGGCGAGGACGCGGGACCGGGCGGACCTGGTCGTGCCCAGCGCCTGACCTGCCCGGCAGTCTTCGGCGACCGGAAACCGGTCGGGCGTGTGGGCCGGTCACCGGGTCCCGGCAGGCCGCCCACCGGGCGCGGGCCGAGCCGGTGCCGGGCGGCCGGCCTCCAGCACCAGCTCCGGTTCCCCGTGGGCGTCGCCCGCCGCGTCGCCGATCAGGGCGGTGAAGGCCTCGGTGCGGACGGTCAGACCGTGTGGCCCCGCCTCGAAGGACGGCGTGAACGGGGCGCCCGGAGTGCCGCCGTGGCGGACGGCGAAGACATGCAGGTCCTCCGGGGCGCCCGGGGCCGGGCCCGCCTCCAGAGCGGTGGAGGCCAGAAGGTGGCGCCAGCCCACGTCCGGGTTGCCGAAGCCGCGCGGGTCGGCGGCCAGCGCGAAGGCCGCCTGCTCCTGGGTGACCTCCGCGCGGGCGTCGAAGTGCTGTGCGTCCTGCGTCGCAGGGTGGGTCAGCCGCAGGGTCCCGGCACTGGCCACGTCGGCGGCCTGCGCGGTTCTGCGCACGCGCTCGCCGTCGTCCGCGGCGTAGGGCAGGCCGGCGAGCAGATACGGCGTCCCCTCCAGCCGCTCGACGGCGACCGTCGTCCACAGGCGCGTTCCGTCGGTGACGTACAGGGACCGCACGTGGCGCAGGACGTGGTCGCGGTCGACGACCGGCTTGGTGACCAGCTTGGCGGTCAGCTCGCCGGTGCTCACGTCGCGGACGCGGACCGCGCCGAACGGGCGGCACAGCAGAAAG
>NZ_JBQQCE010000276.1:0-12722 GCF_052245645.1 Streptomyces sp. KR55
CAAGATGTCCAACTACCACCTCAAGAGAGCCGAGCACCGGCACTGGCCCCAGCCGACCCGGACAGCCACCGACGCCGTCGTGATCCACACGCCAAGACCACCAGACCCGTAACGCAACGGCATTGGCCCTAGTGCCGCATCAGGCAACGTTCGCCCTCGACGACGACACGTAGGCGCCGGTCGTCGGCGTGGCGGTTGCGCCAGATGATGTAGCGGCGGATCATGCTGCCCTGCTCCTTGTGATCGGCGTGGTCAGTGCTGTCGAGGGTGAAGTAGCGCAGAGCCGTGAACTGGGCCTCGATGCGGTTCAGCCAGGAGGAGTTGGTCGGGGTGTAGGCGATCTCGACGTTGTTCGCCGCGGCCCAGGTGCCGGCCCGCTGGCACTTCTTCGTGGTCAGGTGCGGGGAGAAGTTGTCGCAGACGATCGCGATGCGGATCTCTGGCGGGTGCAGGCTGCGCAGGTAGCGGCAGAACTCCAGGAACTGGGTGCGTTTCTTGACCGGTTTGATGTGGCCGTAGAGCTTGTCCTTGGCCAGGTCCAGGGCGGCGAACAGGTGCCGTACTCCGCCGTAGCGGTTGTAGGTCGCCCGCCGCCTGCGGCGTGGTTCGCGGCCGGTGTCCTTGTGCTTGCCGCCGCGTTCGGCCCACTGCCGGCCCGGGTGGGGCATCAGGTTGAGAGGTCCGAACTCGTCCATGCAGAAGACGACTTCGGGCTCGCCCTCATCGGGTATGACCTCGCCGTCGGCGATCGCGTAGAGGTGTTCGACGCGGGCCTTCTTGGCCGCGTAGTCGGGGTCGCGGGAGGTCTTCCAGGTCTTCAGGCGTTGAAAGGAGACGCCTTCCTCGCGGAGCAGGATGCGCAGGCCCTCGTGGCTGATGTCGTCGACCACCCCCTCGGCGACCAGGAAGTCCGCCAGCTTGGTCAGGCTCCAGGTCGAGAACGGCAGGTCGTGTTCGGTCGGCTTGGACTTGGCGATCTTCTTGATCTCGCGCCGCTCGGGCAGGGTGAACGTCTTGGGCCGGCCGCCGGAGTACTTCGGATACAGCGAGTCGAAGCCGTCGGCGTTGAAGTTGTGGATCACATCGCGGACCCGGTCCGCGCTGGTGAACGACACCTGGGCGATCTTCGCCACGGGCATGCCCTGGGCGGACAGCGGCACCATCTGGGCCCGCCGCCAGGTCACCACCGAGCCGGTGCCCCTGCGGATGATCCGCAGCAGGCGCTTGCCCTCGTCGTCATCGATCTCGCGGACGCGTACTCGTTCTGCCACCCGGACAGCCTGGCGGGACGGCGCTTGCCGGACCAGGATCCGAACGGTGCGTCACGTCACAACAGGACGAAGGTTCTCTGATGCGGCGCTGGATCGGGCTCGCGAGGGGCACGCCGACCCGTTCGATGCGAGCTTGTGGCGGGACGGTCGCTGAGGTGACTTCGGTTGGTCAGCCTGCTGTCGGGCCCTGCGGGTCCTCCGCTCGCATGAACCCGTTGCTCCGTTCCACTTTCGCCACATGCAGCGTGTAGCTCTGGTACCACTCGGCTCGCCCGCGCTTTTGCGCTGCGCGGTGCTCGACGTTGGTCCGCCACTCCGTGAGGGCGTCGGCGTCGCGGAAGTAGCTGACGGTGATGCCCAGCCCGCCAGGAGTCTGCGCGTGGTCCATCCCCAGGTACCCGGGGACGTCCTTCACCAGGTCTTCCATGCGCGCGTTGGTCTCGCTGTAGCCGCTCTGGTCCTGGGTTCGCACCGTAGTGAAGACAGCCACGTAGTAGGGGGGTTCATAGGCCTCGACGGGCGCGACAGGCGCTTCCGAGTGATCGCTCATGGCGCCACCGTAAGGCGGGATGCGCCCAACGATCCAGCGCCTTTCCTGAACGGGATACATAAGGGATCGGGTTCTTGACCAAAGCTGTCTGAGCTCTCCTCCAGCTCCCGGAACGGCCACGAGCCTACCGGCTCACAGAACGGCGCGAGGGACGGGAACACTAGGGCGAACGTTGCCTGATGCGGCATTAGCCATGGAGATCTGCCTCCAGTCGTCGGTGTTGTGCTCAATGGCGAGGGCGGCCACGTCGGTCCACTCGATGGGAAAGGCTGCGAAGCCTCGATCGACCCACGGACCGGTCGCTGTGCTTCTTGCTGCTGTTGCACGATGTGCAAGCGGGTGCGAGGTTGCCGGGCACGTGCCGGTCGCCAGGGGCGGCCCGCCCTGGTTTGGCGGCTGGGCGTCGGAGCGACACGGGCGCGAGGATTTCGGGGTGGGCCAGGGCTGGGATCGCGCAGGCCGCTGCGCGCGGTTTCAGGGATAGCCCGGATCGCCATCGCGGGGGCTGCATCACCCCATAGGGTGATGGCGCCCGAGACTCTGACCGGCCAGTCTTAGATTCGTGGCCGGTCGATCGGCCAGCGAGTGGCGATCGACCGTGAGGTGCGGCCACGGGATTTGAGATCCCGCAGGACGCGGACGGGATCAGGTTTGTGCCATGTCCACGAACCGCGAATAGTGCCCTTGGAAGGCGACCGTGATCGTCGCCGTGGGGCCGTTACGGTGCTTTGCCACGATCAGGTCGGCCTCGCCGGCGCGGGGCGACTCCTTGTCGTAGGCGTCCTCGCGGTGGAGCAGGATGACCATGTCGGCGTCCTGCTCGATGGAGCCGGATTCGCGCAGGTCCGAGACCATCGGCTTCTTGTCGGTGCGCTGTTCGGGACCGCGGTTCAGCTGGGAGAGCGCGATGACCGGGATCTCCAGCTCCTTGGCCAGTAGCTTGAGGTTTCGGGACATGTCCGAGACCTCCTGCTGGCGGCTCTCCGCTCGCTTCGAGCCCCCTGACTGCATCAGCTGCAGATAGTCGATGACGACGAGCTTCAGATCATTGCGCTGCTTGAGGCGGTGGCACTTGGCGCGGATCTCCATCATCGACAGGTTCGGCGAGTCGTCGATGTAGAGCGGGGCCGCCGACACGTCCGGCATCCTGCGCGCCAGCCGCGTCCAGTCCTCGTCCGTCATCGTGCCCGAACGCATGTGGTGAGCCTGTCTCAGTAACGGGTAACTGGCCGGGAGGTCGTGATCGGCGTGGGATCGGTCGCGGTCGCCCGGTCGGCGCCTGTAGGGCCGATGAGCGGGTCGGTCGGGCCGGGATTTCGGCCCGCTGTGGCCGGTGTGGCCGGCTGGTCAGTCGGCCGCTGCGGCGAGGCCGCTCGTTCCGGCGTGGCGGAAGATCTTGCGGAGGTTGTGGCAGGCGGCCAGTAGTCGCCACTCGCCGCGGGCGCCGTCTTCGCCGCGCAGGAGGAGCTGGCGGCCGTTCTGGCAGGTCATGATCTGTCCGAAGACGGGTTCTCGGTGAAGTTGGCCTGCGCCTTGGACTTGGGCCGGGCCTTGGCGGCGGCCGCCTCGGCGGCGTCGGTGACGGCCTGCTCATCACTGGTGCCGGCGCGCTCCTGACGCCGACGTTCCTTGTCCTCGGAGTGGGCGCGGGCCTTATCGGCGGCCTCGGCCTCGATCTGCGCGCGGGCGGCCTGCAGCTTCGCCAGGCGCTTCTCACGCCGGTCCAGCTCGGCGGGCAGGTCCCTCTCCTTGCCGTCCACGCCGAAGACCTGGTCCTCGGCTTCGTCGGCGGCCTCCGCGGCGGCCAGCAGGGTCTGGGCCTGCGCTTCCAGCTGGGCGATCTCGGCCTCTGTCGGCTCCTCCTTGTCGACCAGGCGGCCGTAGCTCATCGCCTTGTGCTTGGAGGCGCTGGCCTCCAGCTTGGTGCCGTCCAGGGCGACGCGGCCCATCTTGATCATGCCGAGCTTCTGGGCGAGGTGCAGGGACTGGGTGAACAGACCGGCCAGTGAGCCCAGGTGGCGGCGGCGGAACCGGGCGATCGAGCGGAAGTCGGGGGCCTAGGCAGTTTCGTTTGGATCAGTGGGGCGTTGATCTGGGCATGTCGCTGACTGACGCCCAGTGGGCGCGGATCGAGCCGTTGCTTCCGGACCGGACGCCGAAGCGGGGTGGCCGTTGGCGGGATCACCGTGAGGTGATCGACGCGATCGCCTTCAAGTTCCGGACGGGAACGCAGTGGGTCCATCTGCCGGAGAAGTACGGGAACTGGCGAGGCGTCTACAACCGACTGCGGATGTGGGCCGTCGATGGCACTTGGGAGCGGGTGTTCACGGCGCTGATGGCCCACAGGCCGACGCCGACAAGGAGCTTGACTGGGTCGTCTCGGTGGACTCCACGATCGTGCGCGCTCATCAGCACGCCGCCGGGGCCCGCAAAAGGGGGCACCAGCGGCCGAGCCGCACGACCACGCCATAGGCCGGTCGCGCGGGGGACTTACAACGAAGATCCATCTTGCTGCCGACGGCCGCTGTCGTCCCCTCGCGTTTGTCCTGACCGGCGGCCAGGCGGGCGACGCACCCGCCTTCATGGACGTCATGGCCGGCCTCCGTGTACCGCGTCGCCGCGGACGGCCCCGAACCAGGCCTGACGTAGTCATGGCCGACAAGGCGTATTCCTCCCGCGCGATCCGCGACCATCTGAGCAAGCGCGGCATCCGTGCGGTGATCCCCGTGCCAGCAGATCAACGTGGCCATCGGCTGCGGCGGGGCAGCCGGGGCGGGAGACCACCGACGTTCGACCGCGAGACCTATAAGCAGCGCAATACCGTCGAACGGTGCATCAACCGCCTGAAACAGTGGCGCGGCATCGCCACGCGCTACGAGAAGACCGCGACCATCTACCTGGCCGGACTCCATATTGCTGGGATCTTCCTCTGGTCTGCCTGCTGACTCAGGGAAGCTGTGTGGTGTCAGCTGACGTGGAACGGTACACCCATTGTCAGACGCTGCTGGCAGCATCACCGCTATGAACGCCATCCGTACCACCCCGCCGCGGCCGTTCGACGTGACCGCGCTCTTCCCTCAACTGGCCCCGCTGGCGCGCACGGCGACCCGGCTGCACCCGCGCCCCGGCTCGCCGACCGTGCACGACAGCTCCGTCGGCGGGCCGCTCCTGTGGCCCGCCGACGAGCCGTGGCCGTACTGCGACGAGCCGCACGACAGCCGCGCGGCTCGTGTGGTCCATTCCCCGGCCGACATCCGGCTCCTGCGCCGCGACCGCGCCGCAGCGGCCGAGCGGCTGCGCCATGACCCTCAGGCACCCGAGTGGACCCCCGAGGAACTGGCGACCTGGGAGCGGGTCAAGGTGGGCCGCCCGTGGTTCGACGGCCCGATCCCGCTCCTCCCCGTCGCCCAGCTCTACGCTCGCGACGTCCCCTTCCCGTGCCCGCCCGACGCGGACCTCCTCCAGGTCCTGTGGTGCCCCTTCGACCACGAGATGGCCCACCCCCGAACAGCCCTCTTCTGGCGCTCTTCCGCCACCGTCACCGACGTCCTCGACGCACCGCCCGAGCCGCCGATCATCCAGTCCGCGTACTACCTCCCGGAGCCGTGCCTGTTCTCACCCGAGCAGGTCACCGAATTCCCCAATCCCTTGGAGCTGAACAAGGAGCTTCGGGACCAGCTGGACGACATGAGCCGCTGGGAGACGATCGACCCTGCGCTGTACAGCGCATACGCGGACGACCCGGGCGAGCTCTACCTGAACAACCTCTGCCACGCCCCCGGCTGGAAGACCGGCGGCTGGACCCGCTGGAGCCCCACCGACCCCGTCGACCGCCCCTGCCCCGAGTGCGGCACCGAGCAGGTCCCGCTCCTCACCATCGCCTCCTCGGAATGGGACGGCGGCAGCGGGACTTGGATCGCCGAGGAGGAACGGATGCCCCAGCCCCCGCGTCCCTTGGGGGAACCGGACGGCAACTTCACCAAGATCGACATCACCGGCGGCAACAACCTCCAACTCCACGTCTGCCCGGCATCCCCGGAACATCCGCACATCGAACTACTCCAGTGAGCCCTCGCGGAAGTCCTCCGTGCCGACGCGTACGCCACAATCGGCACCGCGATCGACTCTCCAGTCAGCAGCCTTGGCCAACTACCAGATGATCCAAACGACGGGCCCTAGCCGGCGGCCAGGAACCGGAATGCGACGTCGTCGGTGCACTTGCGCTCGATCGCCCGGGAGGAGCGCACCCCGGTGGTGTAGCCGTAGATCAGCAGCCGCACCATCAGCCGGGGATCGTAGGGCGGGTAGCCGCGCTTCTCGGTGTAGTCCGCCAGGACCGGTCCGAGGTCGAGCACCTCGTCGACCAGGTCGGCGACGAACCGGGCCAGGTGGTCCTCGGGCAGCCAGTCGTCCAGCGACGGAGGCAGCAGCAGGACCTGGTGCGGGTCGAAGGCCCGAAACGTCTTGTCCACCGCCGCCGGACGGCCCCGAGACCGCTTCTTCTCGACCGGCCCGGCCTCGAACAGTCCATCCCCACCACGCACATCGTGATCATCTCGCATGAAAGATCGCGAAGCGCCAGCGGGTCGCCGCCGGGTCTTGGTGCGTGGCAGTGGTCAGCCTTGCTGGCGGAAGTCCAGCATGTAGAAGACCTTGTCGTAGCGGCGTTCGCCGACGGCGACGAAGTCGGGCAGACGGCCGTATTCGGTGAAGCCCAGCGACCGGTAGAGGTGCAGGGCATTGGTGTTGTCGCCACGGGCGTCCAGGGTGAGGACCTCGATACCCGCCTCCCGAGCGTCAGCGATCAAGGCGGCGGTCAGCGCCCGACCGACACCACGACCATGGGCAGCAGCATCTACCGCGATCTTCTCCAGATCGGCGTGTGGCCGATGGGTCGGCCGGGCGTAGCGGAGCCAGTACCCCAGCCCGACAAACCGACGGTCGAGGTAAGCGACACGCAGGGCCGCATCCCCGGCCTGCACCGCAGAGACGACATGGCCGAGAAGTTCCGCCACCTCATCCCGTGAGAGGACGGTGACCGTGCGCCAGCTGAACCAAAAAAACAGCCCGACACTTCACAAAGTTCCGGATCCGCTCAGCCGGCAGTTGTTGCCTGGTGGGCGGCCCGAACTGTCCGCCGACTGGCAGACCATCGAATGGCGGCACTGAGGCCCGCCCTCGCCTCGAAACTTAGCGGGATCAGGCCGGATCGACGAATATGTCGAGCGCGAGATCACCCTCATAGTCGGCAGGGCTGTAGACGGACAGGTCGGTGACGCCTTCGTCCGACAGGACCTCGTCGTCGATGAACAGGTTGGCGGTGCACTTCCGCGCGTCACGAGTGAGGACGGCGTACGCGGCGTCAGCCATGATCCGCGGACTACGGGCTTGTCCGGCGCCGCCGACCACGTTGCGTACGGCGGCTGTGTCGATCAGGGTTCGCGGCCACAGCGAGTTGGCGGCGATGCCGTCGGCGGCGAACTCCTCGGCGAGTCCGATGGTGCACAGACTCATACCGTACTTCGACAGCGTGTAACCGAGATGCTTCCCCACCCAGTACGGCGCGAGGTTCAGCGGCGGGGAGAGCGTGAGGATGTGCGGGTTGTCCGCCTCGCGCAGGTGCGGGATCGCGGCCTTGCTCAGCAGGAACGTGCCACGCGTGTTGATGTCCTGCATCAGGTCGTACCGCTTCATCTCCAGATGCTCCGACGACGACAGGTCGATCGCGCTGGCGTTGTTCACCACGATGTCGATGCCACCGAAGGCGTTGACCGCCGCGTTGACGGCGGTGCGCACATCGTCCTCATTGCGGACGTCACCGACGACGGCCAGCCCCCTGCCGCCCGCGCGCTCAATCTCGTCGACGGCGGTGTGGACCGTGCCTTCGAGCTTCGGGTGCGGCACGGCTGTCTTGGCGAGCAGCACCACGTTCGCACCGTCGCGGGCCGCGCGCAGGGCGATGGCGAGGCCGATGCCGCGGCTGCCTCCCGACATCAGGACGGTCTTGCCGGCCAGCGTCCGTGTCATGGTCGAACCTCCAAGATTGATTGCGGGTCTAATGATATGTGGCGCTAATGATATCGTCCACGCATGACTTTCTCTCCCGCACGCCAGAGCGACCGGCTCTACCACGAACTCCTCGCCCCCGAAGAGACACAGTCCGTTCGCGCTGCCGTGCGCCGGATCGCGGAGCACGAAGTGGCTCCGCACGCCACGGCGATCGCGAACGGCGACTAGCGCACGGACGGCTTCCCCCGGCAGGTGTTCGACGCGCTCGCATCGGCCGGGGTCTTCCGGATCCCCTTCCATGGCGAGGTCGGCGGCGACGGTCTGACCCACCCGGCGACCGCCACCGCCGCGGCCATCGAGGAACTGGCCTACTACTCCAGCAGCGTCGCGGCCGTCTTCGACGTGCACTGCATCCTGGCGGGCAACGCCCTGCGGCAGGGCACCGAGAAGCAGCAACAGCGATGGCTACGAAGGGTCGCGGAGGGCTCAGTGGTCGGAGCGTTCGCCACCACCGAGCCGGACGCCTCCAGCGACCTGTCTCCGCAGGCCGTTCAGACCGAGGCCATACGCACCGAGGCCGGCTGGGTGCTGAACGGCCACAAGCGGTGGATCTCCAACTCACCCGTCGCCGGGTTCGTGGTGGTTCTCGCCCGGACCGGCACACGGCTGAGCATGTTCATCGTCGACACGGCACTTCCGGGCGTGGAAGCCGGCCTTCCCGACCGCAAGATGGGCAACCGCGGCCAGCTCACCGCGGACATCCGCTTCACGGATGTACACCTGTCCGACGACGACCTCCTCGGTGGCGCCGAGGGACACGGACTGCGCCATGCGCTGTCCACTCTGACCTACGGCCGGATCGGCATCGCGGCAGCCGGGGTCGGCATGGCACAGGCCGCCTTCGACCACACCGTGGCCCACCTGTCGACGCGGCACGTCTTCGGCAAGCCGGTCGCCGCCAACCAGCACTGGCAGTTCCTGCTCGCCGAACGGGCCACCGAGATCGACAACGCCCGCACCCTCTGCACCAAGGCCGCCCTGCGCCTGGACGCAGGCAACCCGTTCCCGGAGCCCGAGGCCGCGATGGCGAAGTACTACGCAACCAAGCTGTCCGTGGACATGGCACGCGACGCCGTCCAGGCCTTCGGAGGCCTCGGCTTCGCGCGCGAACTGGGTGCCGACGGCAGCCCCGGTCCCGTCGAGGCGATCTACCGGGACAGCAAGATCGGCGAGATCTACGAGGGCACCAACGAGATCCAGAAGTGGGTCATAGCACGGCAGATCTTCGGTCGGACCATCGTCGGCTGACGGCCCCGCACATACCCTGCCCCGCGAGCCTCGTTCTCTGTGCAGGGAGATCCCTTCCCCGGTCCGGCCGCCCCAGGCTCTCTCGTACGATGGACCCGGACCATACGTAGGACTAACCATGGGTGGGATAAACGATGTCCGAGGCTCCGCTGGTACCGGGGACAGTGGCCGAACACACGGTCTGCCTGCTGGTTAAACTCGGGCAGGTGGCGTTCAGGATCGCCGAGGTCGGCATCAGCGGTACCGGCTTGCGCGTGCGGCACTACAGTGTCCTGCAGGCCTTGGCGGACAACGGGGCCATGCCGCAGCTGGCGCTCGGCTCGTTCCTGCGCATCGACCCGGCGACGATGGTGACGAGCCTTGACGACCTGGAGCGGGCAGGATTCGCTGAGCGGACACGCGATCCGCAGGACCGACGTCGGTACGCCGTCGACCTCACCGACGACGGGCGCAAGGTCCTGGCCGACCTCAACCGCACACTCGTCGGTCTCGACAGCGAAATCCTCGCCGACCTGGGCACCACTGAACGGCACACGCTTCACGCCCTACTGGGCAGTCTCGCCGAGAGTCCCGCTTTCACCTCTATGTTCGACGCCGTCCGGGAGCAGAGCGGCGCGAAAAGGGCTTAACAACAGCAGGAGATCTCCCCCGGGCCGGAGCCTCCACCGATCCCGGAGCGATTCATGTTGCACCCATCGCGCCCAGGCTGAGGCCGAGCCCGACGACGAGCTTGGACGACAACAGCCGGTCCGTCAGTGTGTTGCGGGCGATCCCCAGATCCTCCTGGAACGCGTCGAACCGCCGGATCCCGTAGAACGCCTCAGGCGGCACCAACGGCGTCCACCAGTCCCGAGCAGATCCGTGGTCCGCGCGATCGAGCAGGGCCACTGCGCAAAGGATGTCCGCCTCATGACAGCCGGCATGGGCTCGTCCAGCCATGAGACCCAGCAGGTACAGCGAGAGCGGCCGATGTGCGCAACGTTGCATTCCGTCAATAACGAAGTTATGTACCCGCCATGAAACGTGACTTGCTGGGCAGAAGGCTGGTTGTCACCGGAGCAGCACGCGGCATCGGCGAGAAAATGGTCCGCCTGGCCGCCGCCCGCGGCGCTCGTGTGACCTTGATCGGTCTGGAACCCGATCGCCTGCGTGGCATCGCCGACGATCTGTGCCCCGCCGCTTCCTGGCGTGAGGCCGATGTGCGCGACGGCACCGCCCTACGGTCGGCGATCGACGAGGCCGCGGAGGTCATGGGCGGCATCGACCTCGTCGTCGCCAATGCCGGCGTTGCGGCGTACGGGACGGTGCGGCAGACGGACGAGGCGTCGTTCGAGCGGGTCATGGACGTCAACCTGAACGGCGTGTTCCGCACCGTCAAGTACGCGACGCCCCACCTGGAGCGCAGCCGGGGCCATGTGCTGGTGGTGGCGTCCGCGATCTCCTTCACTTCCTGCAGCTGCGGGAGCTGAACCAGCCGCTGTGGACACGCGACCGCGGACAGACACGTCCGACCCCGACCGGTGGAGTCGGCGCATGACCGCCGGCGGAAGCGATGCCTGGCTGGGCATCGACCTGGGGACTCAGGGCGTACGCGTGGTCGTCGCCGCGTCCGACAGCAGTCTGCTGGGCGAGGGCTCGTGCCCGCTGACCAGCCGCCGGGAGGACGATCGCCATGAGCAGCACCCCGAGCAGTGGTGGCGCGCGATCCTCACGGCGATCGACCGGGCACGCGCCGCGGGTGCCGACCTGCGTCGGGTCCAGGGGGTGGCCGTCGACGCGACCTCCGACACCATCACCATGCTGGACCGCCGTGGCCTCTGTGACACCAGCACTCATGTACGACGACGGGCGCGCCGCGGCGGAGGCAGAACAGGTCAACGCCGCCGGGGAGCAGCAGGGGGCCAAGGCCGGCTACCAGCGGATGCAGCGATCCTGGGCTCTGCCGAAGCTCCGATGGCTGCTCAACCACTATCCCCACGCCGCTGAGAACGGCTGGCGACTGGCGCATCAGAACGATGTCATCAACAGCAGGCTCGTCGGGCACGAGGTACCCACCGACACCAGCAACGCGCTCAAGACCGGCGCCGACGCCGCACAGGTGACATGGCCCGAGCCCGTTCTCGCCGCGTTGGAGATCCCCCGCGTGATGCTGCCCGACCTGGTGCTGCCCGGCACGGTCATCGGCCAGGTCTGCGCCGCGGCCGCTGCCGAGACCGGGCTCAGCGAAGGCACCGCCGTCGTCGCCGGGATGACCGACGGCTGCGCGGCACAACTGGGCTCCGGCGCGACGGCCGTCGGCAGTTACTGATCTCTTCGGAGTGTTGTCGGGTGACGTGTGCTGATCCCTGCGGTAGGCCGGTGGTATGCGGTACGCGCAGGGTGGCGGACTGACCGCGGAGCGGCGGCGGTTGCGCGAGCGGATCCGGTACGAGGCGGGTGAGCGGTTCGCCCGCGGTGAGAAGACCGCGGTGATCGCGAAGGATCTCCGGATCAGTGAGCGGTCGGTGGAACGCCGGCGGCGGGCCTGGCGGGAGGGCGGGATGGACGCCCTCGCCTCCACCGGGCCGCCGAAACTGCCCAAGCTGTCGGAGGGCCAGTTCGCCGAGTTGGAGAAGGAGCTGGCGCTCGGTCCCGCTGAGCACGGCTGGGAGGACCAGCGGTGGACCCTGGCCCGGAACCGGAGCGCTGATCGCGTGGAAGTTCCAGGTCGACTGCTCGATGGCGGCGGTGTGGCGGCTGCTGCACCGGCACGGCTGGTCCTGGCAGTGTCCCGCCCGCCGGGCTGTCGAGCGTGACGAGCACGCGGTCGAGCTGTGGAAGAAGGATGTGTGGCCGCAGGTGGAATGACTGCGGCGGCGCTGGGAGCGTTCATCGTCTTCGAGGACGAGGCGGGGTTCTCGATGACACCGCCGCGGGCCCGCACCTGGGGCCGGCGTGGCTGCACGCCGGTGGTGCAGGTGCGCGGCCGGTCCTGGCGCCGCTGGTCGATCGCCGCGATGTGCTGCTACCGGCCCGGCGAGGCTTCCCGGCTGATCTACCGGCCCCGCCAGCACCGCAAGCACCGGGGCACCGGACGCAACAGCTTCTCTTGGAGCGACTACCGCGACCTGGTCGTGCGCGCTCACCTCCAGCTCAAAGCCCCCATCGTCCTGATCTGGGACAATCTCAACACCCACCGTGCCGCCGGGATGCGCGAGTACGCCGCCAAGCACGACTGGCTCACCATCGTGCAACTGCCCTCCTATGCACCGGACTTGAATCCGTGGAGGGCATCTGGTCACTGTTACGGCGCGGTCCGCTCGCGAACACCGCCTTCACCGACGACGACCACCTCGAACGCACCCTCCGCCGAGGCCTGCGACACATCCAACAACATCCCGACCTCATCGACGGCTGCCTTGCCGGCACCGGACTCATCCTGACCCGCCACCCGACAACAATCCGAAGAGGTCAGTAGCGGTGGTTTGTTAGGGCGGGTTCAGGTAGGGGTTGAGTCGTTGGCCGTGGCTGACTGCGTCGATCAAGTCCTGTAATGCTGCTGGTGGGGGCGTGCTGGACCAGGCTTTCCACCAGCGTTGCAGCAT
>NZ_JBQQCE010000277.1:0-12715 GCF_052245645.1 Streptomyces sp. KR55
CCGAAATGCATGACCCGCCTGAACTGTCACGTCTCCATCTGCTCCGAAGACATGAAAGCTGCGATGTGCCAGTTTCGGCACTGTCGAGTGGTGACAGTGACAGAGGGTCAGCCAGATGTGCTTTTGGTGCGGCGACGCGCCGGAAGCTTTGCAGGTCCCGCTTTTCGTGCTGCGTGTGTGGCAGAATTCCTGCGTCCAGCTACTCGGTGCTCGCCCAGCCTCGATTTGTTCATGATGGCCCGTCAGCTTGCTCACGGACCCTTTTGTGGCTGGAGGCGGTGGAGGTTTTCGCGGTCCGGGCAGGCTGGTGGCCCGGCTATCGCGTTGAGGTTCCCCGAGATGCGGAGGAGGCTGGCATTGGGCCCTTTCCGATCTCCCCGCGTCGGCTGGGCAGTTGGCCTGACAGACGGATGAAGCCCCTGGTAGATGGGTTTTCGACCAAGAGAACCGTCTCCACCAGAGGCTTCGCATGCTTGTCTACCCGTCCGGCGTCGACGTGTTCAGCTCTGCCCTCCGCTTTCTTGCCCCCCGCCTGAGGGAACGTCGGCGCGCTCTCGGCACCCGATGGCGGCGCCTGAGCGCGGGCCGACAGGCCCTGCTCACCCTCTCCCACCTCCGCAACGGCCAGCCCTACGCCCAGCTCGCGGCCGGCTTCGGGATCGGCACCACCACCGTCTACCGGTACGTCACCGAGGCCATCGAGCTCCTGGCCGCCCTCGCCCCCATGCTCGCCGAAGCAGTACGGGCCGCGTCGATGAAGGCGTACCTGATCCTGGACGGGACGATTCTGCCGATCGACCGGATCGCCGCAGACCGTCCCTTCTGCTCAGGCAGACACAAGAAGCACGGCATGAACGTGCAGGTCCTAGCCGACCCGAAGGGTCGTCCCCTGTGGGCTTCACCGGCCCTGGCCGGTGCCGTCCATGACGTCCGGGCTGCACGCGAGCACGGCATCATCGACGCACTCGCCGAGGCCGGCATCAACTGCTGGGCGGACAAGGGCTACCAGGGCGCAGGCGGCGCGGTCCGTCTCCCCTACCGCGGCCGGTGGGACAGTCTCTCCGCCGGTCAGCAGGCCGTCAACCGGTCCCACGCGAAGGTCCGGGCACTGGTCGAACAAGCCATCGCCACCCTCAAGTCCTGGCGGCTCCTGCGCAAGCTCCGCTGCTCGACGACCCGGATCATCACGAGCCTCGTCCAAGCTGTCCTCACCCTCCATCTGGCCAGCTCAGACTGAGGATGGAAAAGGCTCACGGTGCTGGGACAGGTCGAGAGCACAGCGCCTGCCGCCGCGGACCTGACGGCAGTCATTGACGGCAACAGGGGTGAACATCAGAGATCTTCGTGACACCGTCACGCATCTCGCAGGGCATGCAGCCTCGGCAAGGCTCTGACCAGGGCAAGGACGGTGGGAACTTGTAAAGCGAAGGTCGTCGGTTCGAATCCGACAGGGAGCTCCGAACAGTGCGGATCCCGGGCCGACCGTGCCGGTGACCCGCGCTTCCCCTGCACTGCCCCCCTCCACGGCCGTACTCTGGTCGGCACCATCAGGGAACCGCGCCGGCTGTCTGGAGGTAACGGGGTGAACGGGCGCAGTCCGGAACGGGTCCGCAACGAGCTGGTCGTCTCCATCGTGGACGCGCTGCAGGGCTCGGCCACGGTGAACCAGGCGAGCAGCCGTGAGATCTGGCGGGAGATGCTCGCGGCCGAGCTGGCCTCGCCCGTGGAGCCGTTCGGCGGGGACCGGCTGCGGCCCTGGCTGCTGCAGATTGTCAAGGCGTGCACCGAGGTCGGCGACGGGCTGGCCTGTCTGGTGCGGTCCCTGGAGTACGTGGAGCAGCAGTCGGCGACGGTCGCCACTCTGTGGCCGCTGGTGGACGAGTGGGAGGCCGTCGACTTCTTCAACAACGCCGATCTGCGTCCGTTACGGTCCGTCCTGCTGTCGATGAACTCCCCGGACCTGGCGACCATGGCGCGCCGCGCGAGCCGCTCCCGGGTGCAGGAACTGCCCCCCTGGTGCCGGACCGGGTGGCAGGTCTTCCTGCGGCTGGCGGGGGAGAACTCCCCGAACGGTGAACTCCCGCCCAGCATGGCCTTCCTCGCGCTGTGTGCCGACCGGCTGGTGGCGGAGAGCCGGGCCGACGCCGCCGAGGTGCTGCGCCGTTTCACCCGCAGCCAGGCCCACGCCCTGCGGCTGGACGGCGCACTGGCGGACTGGCAGCACTCGGAGTTCCCGCAGGCCGCGCCCTCGCTCGTCCCCGCGTATCTGATGATCCAGTTCGAGCCGGACCGGGTCGAGGCGGACCGCTTCTACCTGTCGCACTGGCGCCAGTCCGATCCCGAGGGCTGGCACCCCGTGCGGGGCGAGACCGTCCACCTGCACCGGGAGGAGCTCCCCGGCGCGGTGGAGAGGCTGATAGAGGAGGTCGAGGAGAGATGGGCCGACCTGCGGCAGCCCGTCCTCCTGGAGTTCATCCTGCCGTGGGAGCTGCTGAACGAGCCCGTCGAGTGGTGGCCGAAGGAGTCCGACTCCGACTCGCCCACCCCGCTGGCGCTGGACTACCCGGTGGTGGTGCGCAGCCTCGAGCGCTTGCAGCGGGCCGCGTGGCACCGGCCCTGGCACAACAAGTGGCGCCAGCTTCGGGAGCGCCCGGCGGACAGCCATCCGCACTGGAGCCGTCCGGAGCAGGACGAGACGTACTTCTTCCATCTGGAGCGTGAGCTGAAGGAGGACCGGTACGCGGTCTGCCTGGTGCTCAGCGAGCCGCCCGGCGACGACTCGGGCACCGGCCGGCGGGAGGTCCTGGCCGGGTTGCGGGCCGGCGTACCCGCGATGGTCTGGCATCGCAGCGACTGCTCGGATCCGTCGTTCCAGGACGCCATCGGCGAAATACTGCAGGACCGGGGGCTCGGGAGTCTCGCGGAACGCATCGGAAAGTGGCGCAAAGAGGCTCTGGCGCTCGGGCCCGACGGCTGGGACCAGCATGTGGGCCGCCACCTGGCCATTCTGCTCGACGACCCCGACCGCAAGCCGGGGCCGCCCGGGCCGGGGTACGGGCCATGACCCTGCGGAACGAGGCACAGGCCGAGTCGATCCTGCCGCGATTACCGATGGGGGATCGGATTGCGACGGTCTTGCGCGGGGGGTTGACGGGGTGTCACGCTGGTGGTCGAGACGGCCCCAGCGGACGTCCTGCGTACTCCACACCACCGGGGGCGCGTTCCCGACAGTCGACTTGTGATCCCTCCCGTCATCCCCCCGGTGGACTCCCGTCTTGCACCGCAAGCAGACCACTGCCAGGCTTGGCAACGTGGATGTCACGCATGCCCGCGGACTGCGGGACTCCTCCTCCGCCCTCCTTCCGTGTTCGGGCAGCACTGGACGCTCCGAGGGCGCTTATGCAGCGTGACGACGTCCCACGACCCGTATCCGTACCGGCTTCTGACGACACGTTATTCGAGGGCGTGCTGCATGCCCTGAACGGACTGGAGCCGTCGGACCCGGCCGACCGCCCGGCCGTCCTGCTCGTCGTCGACGACCACGTGAGCATGAGCGTCTGGGCGGCGACGATCGCCCGGCTGGCCGACGGCCTCGCCCGTCAGGAGCGGCTGGGCCCGATCACCACCGTGCGGCTCCTGAGTTCGGACGACACCGAGCCGACCCGGATCCGGCTGGATCACCTGCCCCCCAACGACACCCGGTACCGGGTGGTGCTGGTGCTGACCGACGGCCTGGCCGCGGGCTGGCGGGCGGGCGCGGTGCTGCCGCTGCTGCGGGAACTCGGCCGGTCCGAGCCGCTCGCCGTGCTGCATCTGCTGCCGCAGCGGCTGTGGTTCCGCACCGGCCTGGACGTGCACCGTATGCGCCTGAGCGCCGCACACCCCTGGGCGCCGAACGACTCCCTGCGGTGGGAACTGCGCACGTCCCCCCTCGAACCCGTCGACGACGCGGCCGCCCGGGCCGGCGTGGTGCCGGTCCCCGTCCTGGAACCGACCGAGCGCTCCCTGTCCTGCTGGGTCGACCTGGTGGCCGGGCGTGCGACCGGGTGGACGGAGATGTCCGGCGTCCGCGCCCGTGACTGGAAGCGGCGGGCGGACGCCGCGCGGGCGGTGCCCTGGGTCCATGACGTCCCCGACCCCGACAGCGCCGTCCCCGCCCGGGAGCGCGTCTCGGAGTTCCGCGCCGCCGCCTCGCCCACCGCCTTCGCGCTCGCCACCCGGCTGGCGGCGGCCCCGCTGACGCTGCCGGTGATGACGGCGCTCACCGCGTCGGTGCCGGGCGCCGGGCCCGCCCACCTCACCGAGCTGCTGATGAGCGGACTGGTGCGGCCGGCGAGCGGCGATGCCGAGCGCGCGGCCGGCGTGGCCTTCACCTTCGGTGCGGACAACCGCCAGGAGTTATTGGCGCTGTCCCGCCGCCGTGACACCGTCCGGGTGCTGCACGACGTACGGGTGCTGCTCGCCCCGCAGGGCACCGAGCCGGCCGGCGATCCGCTCGAGGCGGCCCGTGTCCCGCCGGTGACCCGGCACAACGTGGCGTTCCTGCGCGTCGAACTGGCCGCGCTGCGTGCTCTGTCCGGACGCTTCCTGCCACAAGCCGAGCGACTCGCCCGCGCACTGCGCGATTACGACCGCAAGAACACCGTTAACCTGCGCAAAGGCGCGGGTCCACGCCCCGGGCACCCAGCCCCTCGCGCGCACGAGACAACTGCAGAAGGAGCCACGGCCATGTCCACCACGCAGCAGGAGCCCGCGGTGGAGAGCGGGCGTTCGACGCAGCCGCGCATCTGGGGCAACATCCCCCCACGCAACCCGAACTTCACCGGTCGCGTGGATCTGCTCGAACGACTGAGCGAGCGCCTGCGGGAGGGCACGACGACGACCGTGCTGCCGGAGGCCATCCACGGCATGGGCGGTGTCGGCAAGACCCAGCTGGCCATCGAGTACGCCTACCGGCACCAGTCCGAGTACGACATCGTCTGGTGGATCCCCGCAGAGCGCCCCGGCCAGATCGGCCAGGCCCTGGTGGAACTCGCCCAGCGGCTCGGCCTCGTCACCACGTCCGAGGCCAACATCGCCGGACCCGCGGTGCGCGAGGCACTGCGGGAGGGGCGGCCGTACTCCCGCTGGCTGCTGATCTTCGACAACGCCGACAGTCCCGAGCGGGTCCGCGACTACTTCCCCACCGGGGGCAGCGGCACCATCCTCGTCACCTCCCGCAACCGCCGCTGGAGCGTGGTGGGACCGTCGCTGGAGGTCGACGTGTTCACCCGCGAGGAGAGCAAGGAGCTGCTGCGCCGCTCCGGCCCCGACGACCTCGACGACGCCGAGGCGGACCGCCTCGCCGACGCCCTGGGTGACCTCCCGCTCGCCCTGGAACAGGCCGCGGCCTGGCGGGCGGAGACCGGGATGCCGGTGTCGGAGTACCTGCGGCTGTTCGAGCACAAGCGCAGCGAGCTCCTCGAGGTGTCCCCGCCGCCGGACTACCAGCTCCCGGTCGCCGCCGCGTGGAACGTCTCCCTCGACCACCTCGAGACCCGCAGCCTCACCGCCCTGCGCCTGCTCCAGCTCTGCTCCTACTTCGCGCCGGACCCCATCTCGCGGTCCATCTTCTCCGGGCTCGGCGGGTCCAGGATCGACCCCGAGCTGGACCGGGCCCTCAACGACCCGATGCGGCTGGCCCGCGCCATTCGGGAGATCAACCGCTACTCCCTCGCCCGTATCGACCACCGGACCAACTCGATCGAGATGCACCGCCTGGTGCAGGCCGTGCTCATCAACCGGATGACCCCCGAGGAACAGCAGCGCATGCGCAACGGTGCCCACACACTGCTTGCCGCGGCCGACCCGAAGGGGCCCACCCGTTCAGTCAACTGGCCTCGCTACGCCGAGTTGTACGGCCATGTCATCGCGTCCCATGCCATCGAGTCCGAGCAGCCGTGGGTGCGCGAGCTGGTGATGAACGTCGCCAAGTACCTGTGGTACTGGGGTGACCACAGGGTCGCACGTGAGTTCTCGGAGCAGGCCTGGGAGACCTGGCGGCGGCTGCACGGGGACGAGGACCAGCAGACGCTCCTGATGGGCTGGTGGCTGGGCTTCCTGTACCTGATGGTGGGACGCCTCGACGACGCCTCCGAGGTCGTCTCCGTACTCAAGGACGTCTACGCCCGCACCGCGCCTGCGGACCAGGAGGACACCCGTGAGGACGCACTGGTGGCGTTGAACCTCGAAGCCGCGGTACGCCGTCATCAGGGGGATTTCGCCGCCGGTGCCGAACTCGACGAGATGGCTTATCAGCGGGCTCGGCGCGCCTTCGGCGACGACGACCCCACCACACTGGTCACCGCCCACAACCTCGGAGTGAGTCTGCGGCTGGTCGGCGACTTCCAGCGTGCGCTGGAGCTGGACCGGCAGACGCACGCGATGAAGATCCGGCTGTTCGGCCGCGATCACCAGCAGGCGCTGGCAACCGAGGCGAGCATCGCCGTCGACGTGCGCGAGGCGGGCGACTACGTCGGCGCGCGGTCGCTGCAGGAGGCGGTCGTCGACGGATTCCGGGCGACCTTCGGGGCCGGGAACCCCACGACGTTGCGGTCGGTGCGTCAGCTGAGCGAGGCCTGCCGCAAGGAGGGCGACCACGTCACCGCGCTGGAACTGGCGCGCGAGTCGTTCGACCAGTTCACCCGTCGGTACGGCGACACGCACCCGGAGTCCCTGACAGCCGCCCTCGCTCACTCGGTGGCGCTGCGGCACAACGGCGAGCTGGAGGCGGCCAGGCTCGGTGGCGAGCGGGCGAGCGAGCGGTTCCGGCAGGTCTTCCACCCCGACCACCCGCATGTCCTGGCCGCCGATGTCGACCTGGCGGTGACGCTGCGGCTGCTGGGCCGGGTGGAGGAGGCCAGGGAGCGTGACGAGGCAGCGCTGACGTCCCTGACCCGACGCCTCGGGGAGAGTCACCCGATCGTGCTGGCCTGCGCGATCAACCTCGCGAGCGACCTGAGTGCGCTGGGACAGGTGGAGCAGGCCAGGCAGCTCGGGGAAAAGACGGTGGCGCTGTGCCGGGCGCGGTTGGGTGAGGATCATCCGACCACGCTGGTGGGTGCCGGCAACCTCGCCCTGGACCTCATCGCCGTCGGCCGGGAGACGGAGGGCGAGGCGCTGCACGCGGACGTCCTGGAGCGCATGGAGCGCGTCCTGGACGGCCCGCGGCTGCGCTCCGCCGAGCCCGCCCCGCACCCGGCGACGCTTCAGACACGAGCCCGGGAACGCGCAAACTGCGACATCGACCCGATGCCGATGTAGGAGGTACCGAAGCGTCCGTCGGACGTCAAGCGGGGGGCGCGCCCAGCCAGGCGGCAAGGCGAACCGGGTCGGGGGCCGTGCCGCCCGTCCGGAGTACGGCCTCGTGCACTGAGCGGGCGCGTTCCGGAGTTCGGCACAGCACCTGGGCCGCCGCCGGGTCCGTGCCGGCCATGGCCAACGCCTGGCCCAGGCCCGCCCACGTGGCGGCCCGGCCCGGCTCCACGGCCAGGTGGGCCACGTACGCGTGCCGGGCCGCCCCGGCGTCCCCCGCCACCAGCAGGGCGTCGGCGGGCAGCGCTCCGGTGACGCGGGCCGCGGCCTTCTCCGGATCCTCGGAATGCTCGGATCCCTGCCGGTCCGCGTCCGCGGTGGCGAGGCGGTAGCGGACGAGTATTGCCAGGCTGTCCAGCCAGCACGCCGTGGGGTCGGGTACGAGCTCGGGCTCGGCCGTCAGGGAGCCGGGCGGTCCGCTCGCCCCGGCCCGCCAGGCCCGTACGGCCTCCGCCACGGCCGGTGCGGCGGGCCGCAGATGGTGGGCCCGCCAGCGGGCCATGTGGTCGGCGGCGCACAGCCGGGCCAGGGCCAGCTGCTCCTCGGGAACCGGTTCCGACAGCCACTGCGTGCAGTGGTCGCGCAGAGTGTCCAGCAGGGCCGCGCCGAGCGGCGTGAGGCGAGGGTTGCGGTGAACCTGCTCCATCGCCGTCGCCACATGGGCCCGCCACAGCGCGAACTCGAAGTGCGCCATGGCGGTCTGCGCGGGTGTCGCCTGGCAGTGCCGACGCCAGAAGCGGGTGATCCCCACAAACGCGTAGATGCCTTGGAGCAGCCCTTCAAGAGGCCGGGGGTCGTTCCGCCAGGGTGCGTACCACAGCTCCGTGTTCCGGTCGGAGCCGCGTGCCAGCAGAGGCGTCAGATGCAGCAGCCCGCCCAGTTTGGTGTGCTGGAACTCGTGTACGAGGGTGACGGCCAGCTGGACGGCGTCGTCCGGCTCCGAGGCCTCGACGCCGCCGAAGGCGTCCCCTGCGCTCACGCTGCGCGGCCGAAACCTTTCGACTGCCGGGGTCGGCGTCAGCGACAACATCCCCCGGCGCATGGCCTTGGCTGTCTCGGGCAGTTCCCGCAGCAGTAACTGCCAGGCCTTCTCCAGCATCCGCCGCCACTGCGCCGCAGCCTCCTCCGACAGCGGGCGCGGCTCGGTCGGCTGCGGATACGTGCGGTACGGGTCCACGTCGTCCAGCGCCACTTCCAGCCGTTGGTCCGCCGGGCCGACCGCGAGCCGGCGCATCGGATGCCAGCCGGGTCCCGACGAGCCGAGGGGAAGCGGTACGGCGACCGAGGCCCCGGGCGCTTCCACGACTGCTCGTCCGCCCGCGACCCGTACGGTGGCCGTCGACCACGGCTCGGTGGCGGGCAGCACCGCGCAGCCGAGGGTCGGCAGCGGCACTCGGCCGTGGCGTACGGGAACATCGATGGCGAAGTCCAACTCCGCGCGCAGCGCTGCTGCGGCGGCCAGGGCGGAGATATGGCCGAGGACCACGGACAGCGGCGGATCGTCCTGCGGGAGTGTCCCGCGCAGTCGGCGCAGTGCGGTGGTCAGCCACATGCCCGTCTGCGGATACATGAGCAGATCATCGACGACGTGCGGAGCGCGGCGCTGCGCCTCGCTGAGCAGGTCCCATGCGGGGTCGAGATCCGTGGCGTCGTCGAGCATCCGCAGCAGCAGTAATCGGCGGCTCCGTTCGCCATCGAGCAGGAGGTCGAGCGTGGCCGGGCCGCCCTCACCGCGGATCAGTTCGGCGACGCTGTCGGGCGGCAGGTGATGACGAGGCAGCGACGGCTCAGCGTTCATGAGCTGCCTCGGCGGGGTCAGTCGAAACGCTCGGGTGGGTTGACACCGGCGACGCTGGCCAACTGGTGGTCGAGTGCCGGCAGCAGCTCCTGCAGCGACGCGGCGAGAGCTCGGCTGTCAATGGAGCGCAGCGTTTCAAGAGATACCCCCGCGAGATCGACCAGGCTGGACTCGACGGTGGCCACAGACGGCTCCATGACGGCCAAACCCCTTCCCCCCGACTGTTTGTGGATGCTGGCGGCTCACATCCCCCTGATAATGACCCGGCGCAAGGACGATGAAACCCCGCACCGCCGCGGTGACGCGATATCAAGTCATCGCCCCCCGTCGTCATCGCCTCCGCGGTGGCGCCGGGACAGTTCCACCGCCTCCTTGTTCATACGGGCCACTCCGGCGGAGTCGCCCTCCATCAACCGTATCGCTTCGATGAGTTGGTCCAACGTGCCGCGATAGCGCAGGCAGGTGCGCAGGATCCCGAACACGTCCGGACGCAGTGCCGGTGAGCGGGGGCTCATGGCCGCGATCACCGGATCGATGCTGCCCAGCACCAGCGCCAGGGTGGTGCGGTCGCTCACCGTGGGCAGTGCGGTCAACGCGCTCACCAGTCCGTCGAGTTCCCGCAGCGGCAGATCGTCCGGCAGGTGCGCCAGGCTGCCGGGGCCCGCGGCGCCGGGTGTGAGGGCGGCCGGTTCGGGTGGTGACGTGGGCAGTCCGGCGTACCGGTGCAGCAGGGTGAGGTCGGCCCTCGGCAGCAGCTCGTACCAGCGGTCCACGCGGACGGCGGCGAGGCGGCCCAGACCGTCCGAGCGGTGGTGGGCGCTGACCAGCCCGATCAGCGTGCCGTCATGCCAGACCGCCGCACCGGACATGCCCGCCCAGGGGGAGCGGTCGGGTTCGGGGTCCGACTCCGGTGGGGTGACGGCGAGTTCGAGGGTGCCCTCGCGGCGGTTGGACAGCACCGAGATCATCCCGGTGGCGTGGCAGGAGTCGCGGTACTGGGAGGGTGAGCCGTCGTCGAGCCGGCGCATCCGGTCCTCGCGCAGCTTGAACCGCGGGAAGCCCAGCGCGCTGCACGGCAGCAGCTCGTCCGTGTCGGGTACGGCACCGTACGCGGGCGGCTCGGTCCCGGCCGCGTGGACACCGGGCGGCACGGGCCCGGTGAGCTCCAGGAGCGCCACGTCGGCCTTCTCGGAGGCCAGCACCACGCGCGCGGGTGCGGTCCACTCGCCGGGGCGGTCGGCTTCGAAACGTACGTGCACCTGGGGCCGCTCCGCCTCGGCGGTACGGACGACATGCGCGGCGGTGAGGACGTACGACGGGCCGACGCGGTAGCCGGAACCCCGGCGTCCGGCGCCGCGGCCCTCGGGCCGGCGCACCAGCACCTCCGCCACCCGGGCCGGCTCCAGTCCGCGACGCGCCCGAGTCACCCCGCTCAGCGCTCGCCCTCGGCCTCGTCGTCGCCCACCCACGGCGCACGTCCGCCGCCGCTGCGGGTGCGCGGATCGAGCGTCAGCTTCACCCGGTGGGTGACGCTGTCCGCCATCCGGCCGTCCGCGCCGGTCTCCACCACCCAGAAGCGGATCTTCCCGCCCGCCGTCGCGGACCGCTCCACGACGACGGCCGCCTCCAGCTCCACCGGACCCACCTCGAAGTACAGGTCCTCCCCCTGCGCGGCGGTGCGTGCCGCGGTCAGCTCGCGGCGCAACTCCTCTATCAGCTCGGCGAGTTCAATCACGTCCGGTCCCTACCCGGACCGCCCTTCCTTCACTCGATCCGGGTGCATTCCGCATTCCTGGATCTGTGTGACGCCGCGGATGCATTAGGGTCATCCAGCGGCCTGGAAAGTGTCGAAACCGTAAGACAGCGGCATATATCAGGCATTGTTCGCATCACTCACTTCCACTGTCATGGGGACGGCGTCATGAAGAAGTCCGGAGTCGAGTCGGAGCTGATCGATCTCAGCGGCGTCCCGTTGGACCTCTGGCCGGCCCTGGACCTGCCGTCCGCCGAGGGCTCCATGCGGCGCCTGCTCAGCCGTATCGACGACCCGGCCGGCAGCCTCGGCGGCTACAACCCGCAGCGCGACGAATAGGCATCCTTCCATGCACCAGACGGCCCGGCCCCACGTCCTGTCACCGCAGTCGTTCGACGAACTGCTGGGCGGCGGGGGAGGCCCCGCGACGGTGGACGCCCTGCGCGCGAGCGAGCGCAGCTGGCGGCTGCTCGTCGTACGGGCGTTGCTGGACGCCGCGGCGACGGCACCGACCGGTCCGCTGCCTCCGCCGGCCGACGGCTGGCGGCTGTTGTCACGGGCCTGGTCCGTGGCCGCGCCGGAGGTGGAACGGCTGCTGTCCTATCCGGCCGTCGGCATGTGGGCGGCGCACACACTGCGCCGGCTGCGCGGCACCGCCGACCACGACGCGCCGCTGTGGGCGGAGACAGGGCACCTGCACGCACTCGCGGCGAGCGCGGCGGTCCGCGCCGGCCTGGAGTTCCGTACCGACATCCCGGTCCGGCACGGCTGGGCCGTGCTGCCCGCGCTCGGGGCCATGCGGGTACCCGGCGGTCCGGACTGGACCGTCGCCGAGGTCTCCGCCCGCGACGGGGACGTACGGGTCGCGGGCCGCCGGCTGGGCGGACCGGACTGGCACGCGCCGGCCCAACTGCGCGCCGACGGACGCACGCTGCTCCTGGACGACATCGACCCGTATCGCGCCCTGCGCACGCCCGGCGTTCCCGAGCCGCTCGACTCCGCCGCCGAGTGGCAGGAGCTGTTCGGCTCGGCCTGGGACATCCTGCACGCCTCCGACCGCGACGAGGCCCGGGCGCTGGCCGACGGACTGGTGTCCGTCGTTCCCCGCCCGCGCTCCGAGCGGTTCCGGCCGCACAGCGCCTCCTCGGGCGACGCCTTCGGCACGGCGGTGGCGTCGGTCCCCGACGACGGCGAGCAGTTCGCCTCGACGCTGGTGCACGAGTTCCAGCACAACAAACTCAGCGCGTTCATGCACCTGTTCACCCTGTACGAGGACCAGGACACCCGGCTGTACTACGCCCCCTGGCGGGACGACCCCCGGCCGCTGGGTGGGCTCCTCCAAGGGGTGTACGCGTTCTTCGGAGTCACCGCGTTCTGGCGGCGGCGCGACCATCCGCTCGGGCGGTTCGAGTACGCGCTGTGGCGCGCCCAGACGGCGCACGCGCTGGGCGCCATCGGCCGATCGGACGGGCTCACCGACCTGGGGCGGCGCCTGGTGGCCGAGCTCGCCGGACGGCTGGAGCCGTGGCTCGCGGAGCCGGTGGACGCACGGGCCCGCGCCGTGGCCGACCTCGCGATCGCGGACCACCGCGCGACCTGGCGGGCGTACCACCTGCGACCCGACCGCGGCACCGTCCGGTCCCTCGCGGCGGCCTGGCCCCACGAGGCCCCGCCCGTCGCGCCGGGCCACGGGCCGACGGTCGTCCCGGGGCGGCCGGTGCGCGGCTTCGACACACGGGCGGTGCTGGCGAGGTGGCTGCTGGCGGACCCGGCCGGGTTCGAGAGGCTGCGGGACGACCCCGGTGCCACGG
>NZ_JBQQCE010000278.1:0-12711 GCF_052245645.1 Streptomyces sp. KR55
CTGCAGGCCCTCCTCGGGCATGCAGTACGTGCAGCGCAGGTTGCACCGGTCGGTGAGCGAGACCCTCAGGTCGGTGGCCACCCGGCCGTAGGTGTCGATGAGCACGTGGCCCCCTCCCTCGCAGCGGCTGCTCTCGGACGCTCCATGCAGCGTCGCGAACTCAATCCGATGGCCGGCAATTCTTTGCGACCTAAATGAACAGTCAGGTTACGCCTGTGACCAGTCGAGTTCGGCGACCGCGGTCTCGACTTCCCACCGTGCGGCCACGTCTTCGCGGATGGGCTGGTCATCACCAAGGCCATAAGCAGTCGGCTCGTGAATCGGGCCGGTGCGCTGAGAAAGCGGCAGGCCACTCGCCCGGTTGGTGTCGGCGATGATCTCCGCGGTGATGGAGACCGCCGTCTCCTCGGGGGTGCGCGCGCCGAGGTCGAGGCCGATCGGGGAGCGCAACCGGGCCAACTGGTCTGCCGTGACGCCGGCCTCGTGCAGGAGGCGCAGGCGTTCGTCGTGGGTGCGCCGGGAGCCCATCGCGCCGATGTAGCCGACGGGCAGGTCGAGTGCGAGTTGCAGCAGGGGGATGTCGAACTTGGCGTCGTGGGTGAGGACGCAGACGGCGGTACGGGCGTCTACGGTCGTCTTTGACAGGTAGCGGTGGGGCCAGTCGACGACGATCTCGTCCGCGTGCGGGAAGCGTGCCGCGGTGGCGAAGACGGGACGGGCGTCGCAGACGGTGACCCGGTAGCCCAGGAAGCGGCCGGCCTGGCTGAGGGCGGCGGCGAAGTCGACCGCGCCGAAGATCAGCATGCGGGGGCGGGACGCATGGACGTGGACGAGGACGGAGAGCCGCTCGGGGCAGGTGTCCGCGTCCCCGCCGAGCGAGGCGAGCGCGGTGCGGCCCGCCCGGAGCAGAGCCCTGGCCTGGTCCGCCACCGCCCCTTCGACTGCCCTCTCGCCCAGGGTGCCTGCGGTGAGATGGCGGTCCCCGAGCACGCTCAGGGTTGAGCCGAGGAGTTCATCGGGGCCGTCCACGATGTGCGCCACGGCTACGGGTCCGCCCCAGACCACCTCGGCGAGAGCCGCGTAGAGATGCGGCTGGGTTGCGGGGTCGACGCGCTGCACGAGGACGTCGAGTTCGCCGCCGCAGGTGAGTCCGACGGCGAAGGCGTCGTCGTCGGAGTAGCCGAACCGGGCGCGCTGAGGACCTCCACCCTCCTGGAGCACCTTCTGGCACAACTCGTAGACCGCTCCCTCGACGCAGCCGCCGGAGATGCTGCCGACCGCGTTGCCGTCCGCGTCCACCGCCACCGACGTACCGGCCGGCAAGGGCGCGCTGCCGGTGACGTCGACGACGGTGGCCAGGGCGAAGGGGCGTGCCTCGCGGCACCAGCGGTGCAGTGTGTCCGCGATGTTCAGCATGGGTCTGTCTCCGTGGTTCGCCGTGGGGTTGGCGGGCCGCCGCCGCGTCGCCGGGGAGCGTGTACGCGGCGGCGGCCCTGACCGTCCGGCAGCCCGACGGGGGGACAGGCTGCCGGACGGGTCGGTGGGCCCGTCACTGGAATGCCAGGGCTAGATCAGTGCCTCGGCGGTGATGGGCAGATCGCGGACCCGGCGGCCGGTGGCGTTGAAGACCGCGTTTGCGATGGCGGGTGCCACGCCGACCATGACGACCTCGCCGAGCCCCTTGACGCCGAGCGGGTCGGCCTCCATGTCCTCGCCCTCCAGGTAGATCGCCCTGAGATCGGGGACGTCCGCGTTGACGGGGACGAGGTAGTCCGCCAGGCTGGCGTTCACGATCCGCCCGTCGCGGTGGTCGGTGACCGTGTGCTCCAGCAGCGCCTGGCCGATGCCGCCCACCATGCCGCCGATCGCCTGGCTGTCGGCGAGCTTGGGGCTGATGATGCGGCCCGCGTCGTACACGCCCAGGATCCGCCGCACCCGCACCAGGCCCAGCGTGGCGTCGACGGCCACCTCGGCGAAGGTCGCGTTGTAGGCGTGGAAGGAGTGCCGCTCGGGACTCGGCGGTCCGGTGTAGGAGCCGCGTGCTTCGATGCGGGAGCGGTTGTTGCGGGTCAGCAGCCGCTGGTACGTCTCGCCCCGAGCCGGGTTGTTCCTTACGTGCAGCCGGCCACTGCGCGCCACGACGTCCTCGGCGGCCACGCCGTACAGCGGCGACTCCTCGTCCTCGACGGCCAGCTCGATCGCCTGCCGGCGAACCCGGTTGCAGCCGTCGAGGACGGCGGAGCCGACACTCGCCATGGTCATCGAGCCGCCGTGCGGCCCGGTCTGCGGGTAGAGCGAGTCGCCGAGCCGGAAGGTCACCGCGCGCATGGTCAGCCCGAGCGCGTCGGCGGCGACCTGGGTGTGGGACGTGTAGGTACCCGGCCCCATGTCACTGGAGGCGGTCTCGACCACGGCCGTGCCGTCGGCGTCCAATCGGACCCGGGCTTCAGCAGGCATACGCGCGGTGTGGTAGACACCCGCGGCCATACCCATGCCGATCAGCCAGTCGCCCTCCCGCCGCGAGCGCGGCCTGGTGGGCCGGCGGTCCCAGCCGAACTCACGGGCGCCCACGGTGTAGCACTCGCGCAGCCGGCGGGTGGACCACGGCAGTCCGGACGACTCGTCCTCGGCCGGCTCGTTGCGTCGGCGCAGCTCGATCGGATCGATACCGAGCTCGTTGGCGAGTTCGTCCATGGCCGACTCGATCACGTAGGACGCCGTCGCAGGGCCCGGGCCGCGCATCCAGATCGGAGTGCTCACGTCCAGCGGCACCGTCCGGTACGCCTGGCGGACGTGAGGCATGCTGTAGAGCATCCGGCCCGGGTCCAGGATGCCCTCGACGAACGTCTCGTAGGAGGAGGTCTCGTGGTCCATCTCGTGGACCATGGCGGCAAGGCGCCCCCGCCGGTCGCTGCCCAGCCGCAGACGGTACTCGTAGGACGGCCGGAAGCCGACACCGAAGTACATCTGCTTACGGCTCAGCACCAGCTTGACCGGACGGCCCGTCTCCCGCGCCGCCAGGGCGGCGATGGGGACGTGCGGCCAGCATCGCAGTCCGCTGCCGAAGCCGCCGCCGACGAACGGTGAGATCACGCGCACCGAGTCCTGGGGCAGGCCGAACACCGCGGCGAGTTCGTCCCGCGTGCCCATCACCCACTGCGTCTTGTCCCACACAGTCAGCCTGTTGCCGTCCCAGCGGGCGATGGTGGCGTGCGGCTCCATCGGGTTGTGATGGTTGCGGGCCAGGTGGTACGTCAGCTCCAGCCGTACGTCCGAGGAGCGCAGGCCTGCCTCGGCATCGCCACGCGCGTAGGTCGTCGGCTCGCCCGGCTCCGCCTCGGCCAGATCGGTCGAGGGCCGCTCGGTGTCGTACTCGACCTTGACCAGGCTCGCGCCGTGCTGCGCGGCCTCCAGGGTGGTGGCCACCACGACGGCGACCGGCTGACCGTGGAAGAGCATCCGGTCGTCCTGGAAAACCCGCAGCCTGCGGCCGGCCGGGTTGTTCGACCCGGAGTTGTCACGGTACGGCAGCCTCGGCGCGTTGCCGTGGTGGATCACCCGCAGCACGCCCCGGTGGGCCTCGGCGTCACGGGTGTCGATCGAGGTGATGCGGCCGCGGCCGATACTCGCATCGACGATGACGGCGTGCACCGCACCGTCGACGTCGTGCTCGGCGGCATACAGCGCCTGACCGGTGACCTTCAGCCGGCCGTCCACCCGGGACAGCGGCGCACCGACGGCTGCCTGCGGCTGGGGACTCACTTGGTACCTCCTACGATGCGCAGCTGGCGTTCCACGGTCCGCTGCAACAGCTCGGGCTTGAACCGGTTGTGCCGAAGCGGGCGGGCTCCCTCCGCCGCCCGCGCGGCGGCGGCGGCCCACAGGGCCTCGGACGGGTGTTCACCTACGAGGTGCTGCTCGACCGCGGGAAGCTTCCACGGCACGGTGCCCACACCGCCGGCGGCGACCTTCGCCTCCCGGATCACCCCACCGCTCACATGCAGCGCGACGGCCGCCGAGGTCAGGGCGAACTCGTAGGACTGCCGGTCACGCACCTTCAGATAGCCCGACCGCAGCGGGCGCGGAAGCGCGGGGATCTCCACCGCGGTGATCAGCTCACCCTGCTGGACGGCCTGCTCCCGGTTCGGGGTGCTGCCCGGCCGCAGCAGGAAGTCCGCGAAGGGGAGGGTGCGCTCGCCGTCCGGGCCCAGCAGATGCACACTCGCCTCAAGCGCCGCGAACGCCACGGCGACGTCGGAGGGGTGGGTGGCGACACAGTCGTCGGAGGTGCCGAGGATGGCGTGCATCCGATTGAAGCCCTCACGGGCGGCACACCCCGAACCGGGCTCGCGTTTGTTGCAGGCAGCGGTGACATCCCGGAAGTAGGTGCACCGGGTGCGCTGCATGATGTTGCCGCCGATGGTCGCCATGTTCCGCAGCTGCGCCGAAGCACTCAGCTCCAGCGCCTCGGAGATCACCGGGTACAGGCTGCGCACCTTGCGGTCGGCGGCGGCCTGGGACATGGTCACCAGCGCGCCGATGCGCAGGCCCCCGCGCTCGGTGGCGGTGACCTCACGCAGCGGCAGGCCGGAGATGTCGACCAGCGTCTCGGGACGCTCGACGGTCTCCCGCATCAGGTCGACCAGCGTGGTGCCCCCGGCGATGTAACGCCCGCCGCGGCGACCGGCGTTGAGGGCCTCCCGGGTGTCGGACGCGCGGGTGTAGGCAAAGGGATACACAGGCCGCTCCTTACTTCCGGCCCACGGTCTGCTCGACCGCGCGCACGATCTTCACGTAGCAGCCGCAGCGGCAGATGTTGCCGCTCATCGACTCCCGTATCTCCTCCGGCGATCCGGTGTGGCCCTCCTGGATGCAGCCGACGCCGGAAAGGATCTGGCCGGGGGTGCAGTAGCCGCACTGGAAGGCGTCCTGATCGATGAACGCCTGCTGCAGCGGGTGCAGTTGGTCGCCGTCGGCCAGCCCCTCGATGGTCGTGACCTCGGCGCCTTCCATGCGCGCCGCGAGCGTCAGGCAGGCGTTGACCCGATGGCCGTCGACCAGCACGGTGCACGCCCCGCAGGCGCCGGCGTTGCAGCCCTTCTTCGAACCGGTCAGGCCGAAGTGCTCGCGCAGCAGGTCCAGCAGCGACGTGCGGTTGTCGACCGTCACGGTCCGGCGGGTGCCGTTGACCGTCAACGAGACCCGGCTGGAGGGCACCGCCGCTGCGGCGCCGGCTTCCTCCGGGCCGAGGAGCGTGCCCCCCATCACGCCGCCCGCGAGGACAACACCGCCGACCGCAGTACTGGTGGCGATGAAGGTGCGCCGAGTCGGCGCCGAGGAGGGCTCGCTGGAGTCGGTGGGGGGTGGAACGGCAGATTCAGGGAGATCAGTGGACATGGATATGCCTTCGCATCACGGACGGATCGGCCGTACAGAGCGGCACGGCAGGAGGCGGGATCGTCGTCGCCGCAGATGTGGACGACCGCCGCTTCACTGCCGCGGCCGTCCATGTGGGGAGTCTGGCATCACAGGTAATGCCTGTGGCAGGGAGAGTTTTATCCCCCTCTTGGTTTTCTCACCCAACGGGTAAGGGATAAGTAGGCAGTCTGCCGAGAACACATGCGAGGAGGCCGCGTGCCCGGAAGTCACCGGGGGCGCACACATCGGGACACCGCGCATGGGGATGGCTCCTTACGTGGGGGGGTCGGCCGCCGCGAAGGGCCGGGCGGGCCGGGTGCCACGCCATCCAGGTAACCCGCATTCCGCGCGGGCAGCGAGTTACTGATGATGGGTGTACTGGCAGTACACCCCCAACCTGCCGGACTCGGGCTTACGATCATGGTGTGGGAACACCATGCACGTGCTGAAGCAGCCTTCGACCACGACGCTGCCCGGCGAGCATGGTCCGCTTTTCGCCCGGCGCCCGCAGGGCCTGTGACTCGCACGCGCTCGGTCAGACCGTCCGTATCGCCTAGGGCGGCGTGACACTGATCCACTCCCTCGGCGGCGAGATCCTCTGGGCGCACCCTGGCGACGTTGTCCACACGAGTCGAGCCACGGCGTCTGGATCACGTTCCCTCACATGCTCACATCCACGGTGCTGATCTACCAACCCTGGGCGGTTCACCGGTCCACCAAGGTCCCTCCTCGACTGTCGCGCCACGCCGTGGCCCCGGACACCGCGAGACGGTTCACCCAGGCTCATCTGCGAGAGCCAAAAAAAGTCGGACGGCGATGTCGAGAACCCGTGACCGGCTCCGTCCCCGCTGTGAACGCGACCACAATGGGTCGCACCAGTACCGAGGAGAACCATCATGGCCAAGTACCTGCTGCTCAAGCACTACCGCGGTGCCCCGGCTGCGGTGAACGACGTGCCCATGGACCAGTGGACGCCGGAGGAGATCTCGGCCCACGTGCAGTACATGAACGACTTCGCGGCCCGGCTCGAGAAGACCGGCGAGTTCGTCGACGGTCAGGCGCTCGCCCCCGAGGGAACATGGGTCCGGTACGACGGTGAGGGGCGCCCGCCGGTCACCGACGGACCGTTCGCCGAGACCAAGGACCTCATCGCCGGCTGGATGGTGATCGACGTCGACAGCTACGAGCGCGCCGTCGAGCTGGCCGGGGAACTGTCGGCCGCCCCCGGGGCGGGCGGGAAGCCGATCCACGAGTGGCTCGAGCTGCGCCCGTTCTACGGCGTGTCGCCCACCATCACGGAGTGACCTTCGAGGTGAACAAGGTGAACGAGGCCCTGCTCCCGGAGCCTCACGCCGAGCGTGCTCGCCATCCTCGTCCGCCGCGGAGCCGACTTCGCGGCGGCCGAGGACGCGGTGCAGGACGCGCTGGTCGAGGCGGTCCGCGTCTGGCCGGCCGACCCGCCGCGGGATGCGAAGGGCTGGCTGGTCACCGTGGCCTGGCGCAAGTTCCTCGACGCGACCCGGGCGGACGTCGCCCGCCGCCGGCGTGAGGACCTCGTCGACGAGGAGCCGGCGCCCGGGCCCGCGCCCGCGGTGGACGACACGCTCCAGCTCTACTTCCTGTGCGCCCACCCGTCGCTGACGCCGTCGTCCGCGGTCGCGCTCACGCTGCGAGCCGTCGGCGGGCTGACCACCCGCCAGATCGCCCGGGCCTACCTGGTGCCCGAGGCGACCATGGCGCAGCGGATCAGCCGGGCCAAGCGCACCGTCTCCGGCGTGCGGTTCGACCGGCCCGGCGACGTCGCCACCGTGCTGCGCGTCCTCTACCTGGTCTTCAACGAGGGCTACTCCGGCGATGTCGACCTCGCCGCCGAGGCCATCCGGCTCACCCGGCAGCTCGCGGCCGCGATCGACCACCCCGAGGTGGCGGGGCTGCTCGCTCTCATGCTGCTCCACCACGCCCGGCGCGCCGCCCGGACCGGGCCCGACGGCAGCCTGGTGCCGCTCGCCGAGCAGGACCGCGGCCGGTGGGACACAAAGTTGATCGCCGAGGGCGTCGAGATCCTGCAGGCGGCCCTCGCCCGCGACCGGCTGGGCGAGTTCCAGGCCCAGGCCGCGATCGCGGCACTCCACGCCGACGCGCCCACCGCCGAGGAGACCGACTGGGTGCAGATCGTCGAGTGGTACGACGAGCTCGCGCGCCTCACCGACAGCCCGGTCGTCCGGCTCAACCGCGCGGTGGCCGTCGGCGAGGCCGACGGACCGCGGGCCGGCCTGGCGGCGCTCGCGGCGCTGGACGACTCACTGCCCCGCCACACCGCGGTGGCGGCCTACCTCCACGAGCGCGACGGCGACCTGGCGACGGCGGCACGGCTGTACGCCGAGGCGGCCCAAAAGGCACCCAACCTCGCCGAGCGCGACCACCTGACGCGCCAGGCCGCCCGGCTCAACGCCCGCCGGTGTCGCTGACGGGCCGCGTTGGCAGAGAGGCCTGGTCGGGCCGGTGCTGCTGTTCCGACCGCTCCCTACGCCGCCGCAGCGTCCGCCGGCACCTCCGCCGTCCGCTCCTCGAACTGCGTCCGGTACAGCTCCGCGTACCGTCCCCCGGCTGCCAACAGCCCCTCGTGCGTGCCCCGTTCCACGATGTGCCCCGCTTCCAGGACCAGGATCAGGTCGGCGGTGCGCACCGTGGACAGGCGGTGGGCGATGACGATGGCGGTGCGGCCCTGAAGGGCTTCGGTGAGGGCCTCCTGGACCGCCGCCTCCGAGGTGTTGTCCAGGTGGGCGGTGGCCTCGTCGAGGACGACCACGCGCTGGCGGGCCAGGAGCAGCCGGGCGATGGTCATGCGCTGACGTTCGCCGCCGGAGAGGCGGTAGCCGCGTTCGCCGACGACCGTGTCGAGGCCGTCGGGCAGGGACCGTACGAGCTCGTCCAGGCGGGCCCGGCGCAGGGCGTCCCACAGGTCGTCGTCGGTCGCGGTGGGCCGGGCCAGCAGCAGGTTGGCGCGGACCGTGTCATGGAACAGGTGGCCGTCCTGGGTGACCATGCCGACGGTGGCGCGCAGGGAGTCGGCGGTCAGGTCACGGACGTCGACGCCGCCGATGCGCACGGCGCCCTCGTCGACGTCGTAGAGGCGCGGCAGGAGTTGCGCGACGGTGGACTTGCCCGCGCCGGAGGAGCCGACGAGGGCGACGGTCCGCCCGGGCTCGGCGCGGAAGGAGATGCCGCGCAGGACCTCGGCGCCACCGCGGGTGTCGAGGGACGCCACCTCCTCCAGGGAGGCGAGGGAGACCTTGTCGGCGGAGGGGTAGCCGAAGCGCACATCGTCGAACTCCACCGCCACCGGGCCGTCGGGCACCTCGACGGCGTCCGGCTTGTCCTCGATGAGCGGCTTCAGGTCGAGCACCTCGAAGACCCGCTCGAAGCTGACGAGGGCGCTCATCACCTCCACGCGTGCCCCGGCGAGCGCGGTGAGTGGCGCGTACAGCCGGGTCAGCAGCAGGGCGAGGGAGACGACGGCGCCCGCTTCCAGGGTGCCGCGCAGGGCGAACCAGCCGCCGAGACCGTAGACCAGGGCCAGCGCCAGCGCCGAGACCAAGGTGAGCGCGGTGATGAACGCCGACTGGAGGGTCGCCGTGCGCACGCCGATGTCCGCGACCCGGCGGGCCCGGGCGGCGAACTCCGCCGACTCCTGCTCGGGGCGGCCGAAGAGCTTGACGAGGGTGGCGCCGGGGGCCGAGAAGCGCTCGGTCATGCGGGTGCCCATCGCCGCGTTCAGCGTCGCCGCCTCCCGCTGCATGCGGGCCATCCGGCTGCCCATCCGCCGGGCGGGCACCACGAACACCGGCAGCAGCACCAGCGCGAGCAGCGTGACCTGCCAGGAGAGGGTGAGCATCACGGCGAGGGTGAGCACCAGGGTGACGAGGTTGCTGACCACTCCGGACAGCGTGTTGCTGAACGCCCGCTGCGCGCCGATGACGTCGTTGTTGAGACGGCTGACGAGCGCGCCCGTACGCGTGCGGGTGAAGAAGGCGACCGGCATGCGCTGCACATGATCGAACACAGCCGTCCGCAGATCGAGGATGAGCCCCTCCCCCAGCGTCGCCGAGAGCCTGCGCCCGAGGATGCCGAGCGCCGCTTCCACGACGGCGATGAGCGCGATCAGCAGCGCGAGTCGTACGACGGTTCCCTCGTCGCCGTCCGAGACGATCGCGTCCACGACGCGGCCGGCCAGCACGGGGGTGGCGACGGCGAGCAGCGCGGTCACCACCCCGAGCAGCACGAACAGGGCGATGCGGGGGCGGTGCGGGCGGGCGAACGTGCCGATGCGGCGCAGCGTGGCGCGGGCGAAGGGGCGGCGTTCCTGCTGGGCGGTCATGACGCTGTGCAGCTGCGTCCACGCCGTGGTCTCCATGCTCATACAACCGACCGTAGAACCTCAATCAATCTTGAGGTCAACCTCGGAGACATCGAGAGAGATCGAAGTCCGCCCGCTTCCCGTACGTAAGCCGCCGTCCCCGCTTCCGCAACCCGCAGTTGAGGCGGTGCGGAAAACCTCTCCGAGTGTGACAGCAGTACAACGCCCCACGGGACGGCTCCTCGGGCGCATCCCTATCCGCCTGATCCTGGGCCTGCTCCCGCTCGTCCTCGTGGCGTACCTCGCGGTGCGGCACCGTGACGTGCTCGCCGAGGGCTTCCATCACCTGGCGACGGCCAAGTGGCCCTGGCTGCTGGCCGCGGGCGGCGCCACCTGCCTGACCTGGGTCGCCATGGCGGTGACCCGGCAGGGCGCCGTCGTCGAGCGGCTGCCGGGCTTCCGGCTGCTGGCCACCCAGGTCGCGGCGATGGCGGCCAACCACATGCTGCCGACCGGGCTGGGCGCGAGCGCGGTCAATCTGCGGTTCATGACGGTGTGCGGGCTGCCGCTGGCCCGCTCCTCGGCGGCATTGGCGCTCTATCTGCTCGCGGAGAGCATCGCCCGGGTCGGTCTGCTGGCCGCGCTGCTCCTGCTCTTCCCCGGCGCGCTCCGGCTCGGCGCCCTCCTGCCGGACGGCGCGACCGGCCCGCTGCTGCTCGGGCTCGGCGCGGCGGTACTGGTGGCGGTGGCCGTCCTCCTGCTCGTACGGCGGCTGCGCACGGCCGTCGTCTCCTTTCTGCGCACGGCGCTGGGCGAGGCACGCTCGGTGCACATGCGTCCGTCGCGGGCGCTGGCCCTGTGGGGTGGTTCGCTGGCGTTTCCCGCGTTGCAGGCGGCCGGGCTGGTCGCGGTGGGGCTGGCGCTGGGGCTGGAGATACCGCTGTGGCACATGGTGGTCGCGTATCTGGCAGCGACCGTCGCCGTCGCGGTGGTGCCCACGCCGGGCGGGCTCGGGTCGGTGGAGGCGGCGCTGATCGTGGCGCTGGTGGCGGCGGGCGGGCCGGTGGCGGTGGCCACGGCTGTGGTGCTGGCGTACCGGATCATCACCGTGTGGCTGCCGTTGCTGCCGGGGGCGTTGACGTTGGGGGCGCTGGTGCGGTTGAAGGTGATCTGAGGCGTGCCGGCGGGTGGGGGCGCTTGCCGGCGCTCGCCAGGTGCCGCTGCGCCCACCCTCCCCCACTCTCGGCTTCACTCGAGCGGGGGACCCCCATCGCCCCAGCGGCACGACTGCCCACAGCTACGTACGACCGGTAACGTTCCAGCATGCCGGTACGCATCGAGCGCCAAGGGCCCGTCACCACCGTCGTCCTCTCCCGCCCCGAGGTCCGCAACGCGGTGGACGGTCCGACGGCGGGCGAACTCGTCGCCGCCTTCCGGGAGTTCGAGTCGGACGACGCGGCGCGGGTGGCGGTGCTGTGGGGCGAGGGCGGCACGTTCTGCGCGGGAGCCGACCTCAAGGCGCTCGGCACCGAGGGCGGCAACCGGGTCACGGAGGACGGCGACGGCCCGATGGGACCGACCCGGATGCGGCTGTCGAAGCCGGTGATCGCCGCAGTGGCCGGACATGCCGTCGCCGGGGGTCTGGAGCTGGCCCTGTGGTGCGACCTGCGGGTCGCCGAGGAGGACGCCGTCTTCGGGGTGTTCTGCCGCCGCTGGGGCGTCCCGCTCATCGACGGCGGTACGGTACGGCTGCCCCGGCTGATCGGCACGAGCCGTGCCCTGGACATGATCCTCACGGGCCGGCCGGTCCCGGCCGGCGAGGCGTACGAGATGGGGCTCGCCAACCGCCTCGTGCCCACCGGCACCGCCCGCGCCGCCGCCGAGGAACTGGCCGCCACGATCGCCCGCTTCCCCCAGCCCTGTCTGCGCTCCGACCGCGCGTCCGTCCTGGAGCAGGACGGCCTGGACGAGCAGACCGCGATGCGCGGTGAACTCCGGCACGGTATGGGCGTGTTGACGCAGAGCCTTGAGGGCGCGGCACGGTTCGCCTCGGGCGCGGGACGGCACGGCGCCTTCACGGACGACTGAGCTCAGGCGACGCTCACCCGGACCGGGCCGCCCTTGGGATCGACGCGGGGCGTCCAGCGTGCGGTGAGCGTGAGCGTGCGGTTCGGGACGGCCGAGCGCAGCGGCCGGCGGTGCAGCAGACGGCCGTCCTGGGTGACGTGCAGGACCGGGCGGGTGAGCAGCGTGGCCGTGCGCAGTACGTAGGGGTGGCGGTCGGCCGGGGTGACGCGGTTCGGGGCGATCCAGCGCAGGGGCGGATCCACGGTCAGGGCGACGCCGTCGGGCCACTCGGCGCCCGCCGGCGCGGCGAGGACGGCCTCGGCGGCGTGTGCGCCCTCGCGGGCCGCCGTGGCCGCGCTCTCCACGGCGTGCAGCACGCTCCCGACGGCGAACACGCCCGGGTGGGCGGTGCGCAGCGCGCCGTCGACGGCCGGCCCGCGTGTGCCGGGATCCAGGGGCAGTCCGCCGCGCCGGGCCAGTTCGTGGTCGGGCACGAAGTCGCCGGTGAAGACGACCGTGTCGCAGGGCAGGGTGGCCGTACGGCCGTCGCGGTGGCGTACCCGGACGCCCGACAGCCGTCCGTGGCCGAGCAGTTCGGTGACCGTGGTGTCGGTGAGCAGCGGGATGCCGCGGCGCAGTCGGGCGTCCAGTGCGCGGGCGGACGCCGTCTGGGCCCGGGGCAGCTCCGTGACCATGGCGACGACGTCGGCCCCTGCGGCTCGTACGGTGTCGGCGGCGGCATATGAGACGTCCTGCGCGCCGACCAGCACGGCCCGGGTGCCGACCGGCTGCCGGTGGAGGTGGACGGCTTGCTGGAGTTCGCCCGTCGTGTAGACGCCGGCGGGACGCGTGCCCGGCACCAGGCGTGC
>NZ_JBQQCE010000279.1:0-12699 GCF_052245645.1 Streptomyces sp. KR55
AACTCCTTCTCCAACAGGTCGATGGCCTGCTGGGACTGGGTTCCGGGAAGGGTGAAGTCGTCCGTTGTACTGCCGGACACGCTGCTGACGCCGATGACCGCGGCGATGAGCACCGCGATCCACGCCAGCAGCACCAGCCTGCGGCGCCGGAAGGCGAGCCGGCCGAGCCGGTAGAGAAAGGTGGCCACGAAAGCTGCTCCCACCAGGAGGGAAATGGATGTGTGAGGGCGGGCCCGATGGGCTCCGCCATTGAACGTAGGAGTCGGGCGCGGCCGAAAAGAGCTACGCGAGGACGAATCCGCGGCCGGGGCGGTACTCCGGTACCGGGCGCCGTCCTCCCTGAGAGGGACGCTCCGGGCTCTCAGCCGGCCGGGCGGGTGGTGAGCGCCACGGTCGCCTCCCACAGATCCTTCTGCACGCGCAAGTCGCGGCCGGGCTCGGGGCACTCCAGGCGGCGGGCGTCGCGTACGGAGAAGTAGCCGCCGCTGGTGTGCGCGAGCGCTGGGTCGGTGGCGAGGCGCACGATGATGCCGGCGCCCTTGCGGGGGTCACCGATCCTCAGGGTGTTTAGTGCCCGCCGCAGGACGGCGGAGCCGGGCAGGTCCCGGCCCAAGCCGGTGGCGTTGAAGCCGGGGTCGCAGCAGTTCACCGTGACCTTGTCCGGGTCCAGGCGGCGGGCGAGTTCCTGCGTCCACATGATCGTCATCAGCTTGGTGCGCCCGTACAGCGCCATGGATTCCTGGCGGGTGTAGGGATCGGTGCGGCGCAGGTCCTCGGCCGGAGCGATCGTTTTCGCCTGCCGGGAGGCTTCGGAGGCGACGTTGACGATCCGGGCCGGCGCGGAGGATCCGAGCTTCGCCGTCAGTGCCTCGGTCAGGACGAACGGGCCGAGGTAGTTCACGGCCGTCATCTCTGCGAGCCCCTCGGCAGTGATCCGCTGCGCGAAGGCGTGGAGGCCAGCGTTGTTGACCAGGACGTCCAGGTGCGGGTAGTGCGCGGCGATCTCCTCTCCCGCGCGGCGTGCGTCGGAGAGTAGTCCTAGATCGGCGTGGAAGACGTCGACGGGCTCGTCGGTCACCGCCTTGAGGCTTGTGACGAGGGCTTCTGCCTTGCTGCGGGAGCGGGCTACGGTGCCGATGCGGTAGCCCCGGCGGGCCAGCTCGAAGGCGGCGATGCGGCCCAGTCCGGACGTGGCTCCGGTGATCACGGCGACGGGACGATTCATCACACAAATCCTTTCGTGAGGTACCTCATGATTGTCTTGTGCGAGGATACCCGAACCATGGAGCAGCACGAATCAACAACGACGGGCAGCGCCCCGGAGCAGGTGGGACTGTCCTTCCTCACCGTCGCCCACGGCCTGCGCGAGCGGGTCGATCAGCACATGCTGGCGGTCGCGGGGCTCTCCTTGTCCCGCACCAAGGTGCTGCGGGCGCTGGCCGGCCGCGGCGCGCTCCATCAGGCGGAGCTGGCGGCCTCCCTCGGCCAAGCGCCGCGATCCGTCACCCAGATCGTGGAGGGCCTGGAACGGCTCGGCCTGGTCGCCCGGAGCGGCGACCCCGAGGACCGACGCCGCAAGACCGTCTCCCTGACTGACACGGGCCGGGCGAGCCTGGCGGCCGCGGAACAAGCGGGAACGCACGCCCTCCGCGAGTGCTTCGGCGCGCTCGCACCACAGCAACTGGCGACGCTCGACGCAGTACTGGAGCACCTCGACAGCGCCCTCGCAGGTGGCAAGACCGGCTGACGCGCGACGCAGGGGAAGCCGCCGCACGCGACCGGCGTCAGGCACCAGGCCACCGAGACTGCTCGCCGCAGGCCCCCAACCAATTGGGGCATCGCCGGGATCACCGCGCCTGTGATGGGGACGCAACTGATCGAGCATGCCGGTCCAGCAGGACTGTGGAGCGCGATGGCACTCGCGTGCCTGCTGCTCGCATTGCTGCAGCCGGCTGTGGTCCGGCTGGCCACGCCTCGCACCGTTGGTGGTGGCCAACCTCGGTCCGTGGCCGCCGAGTTGCCGGCCAACAGCCTGGCCGATCCGGCGTCTGCGTTCCGAACCTGGCTGCGGCAGTTTTCTCTTCGGCCGTTCGTCCGTTGAACGGAATGTCGGACGGTGGGGCCGCTCTCGGGGGTCTTGTGCGTTGTTCTTCGCGGACCAGCGCCGGGTCTGGAAGGTGGGTGCGGTCGCAGGCCTGAGCTATGCAGAGCTGAGCGAGCTCTTCGAGAGGCGCCGGCTGCCCCGGGGCACCCCGATCCTGCTCGATGACACGATGCGTCCGGTCGAACCGCTGACCAGTTGGTTCCGGGCGATGGGGCTCGCGGGTCGCGATGCGAAGACGATGAGGGCCTACGCGTACACCGCCTTGATGTTGTTGGACTTCCTGGCCGCCCGAGGCCGGGACCTCGTGTCGGCGACCGAGGCGGACCTTCTGGAGTTTCGGCTGTGGCGGCGAGAGCAGGCCGAGGAAACGGTCGGACAGGCAGCCTGGGACCGTGATGCGGCGGCCGTCGGCCAGCTGTACGACTTCCTGGCCCAGCGCGGCCAAGTCCTCGGGCGGCCGTGGCGTCCCACCGGCCGCAGCGCCTCGCTGGGCAGTGGCGTCAGCCGTGACCTGCGCGTGCGCCACATGGAACTCGAGCAGTACCTGTTCTGCCGTGACGTCGGTTTCGGTGGGCTGCGGCCGGATGCCGACCTGGATGGCACGTTCCGTGGGTGGTGGCCGCACCGCAACCGTGCCGCTTGCGAGCTGGCGCTGATGACGGGGATGCGGCTTCAGGAGTGGTCCACGCTGCTGCTGCCCGAACTTGGCCTGGCATCCGGACCGAAGCCCGCCACCGCCGACGTTGATCTGGCCGCCTGCGCCAAATACAAGCGGCCGCGCTCGGCGTACGTGCCGGCAGGCGCGATGGCTCTGCTGGATCCCTATCTGATGCTCGAGCGCCCCCAGATCGTGGCCAGTGCGCAGCGCTCACTTCGCCGAAGCAGCCGTGAGCGGTTCGTCATCCAGCGATTGGATGCGGACGGCACCAGGGCCCGCGGCGTCCTGGACGGGTGCAGAGTCACGCGCGTGATCAAGGACATGGATCCTGAGCTGCGGCGCATCGCGGTGCTGGAGACCGGGGACGGTCTGGAGCCGCTGGCGCTGTTCTTGGGCCAGGGCGGAGCGATGCTGTCATTCTCCGGCTGGGACCGGGTTCGCTGGCGGGCCTGGGAACGGATGCAGCAGTGGTCGAGCGCACGCGGGGCCCCGGTCCTTCCGCGGCACTGCTGGTGCTATCACGATCTTCGGCACACGTTCGCCCTGCGGCTCCTGATCTACCTCACCCGCGAGGCCCTTGACGACATCAAGGCCCGGCAGCGGCCCATGGCGACGTTGCTGGACCACATGGTCGGCAACCCGCTGCTCGTCGTGCAGCGCCGGCTCGGCCACGCCCATCCCAGTACCACCTACCGCTATATCCGCTATCTCAAGGACCCGATGCGGGAGGTCGATGACGCGTTCCGGAACTGGGACGCGTCAGGCGGGGCTTCGTACATCGCCATCGCACGTCATCTGTTGAACCTGGAGGAGCCGGATGCCGCGCAGAGGTGAGTACCGAGGGGGCTTTCCGGCCCCGAGCGCACCGTCGAGGTCGAGTCAGGCGCAGCGCATCGGCCTGCGGCAGGCGGTGGCGCTGGACACTGGTCGACGCCCGGTCACGGTGACCTTCGACCCGAGCGGATACGTGTGCTCGCAACTTGCCGCCGAACTCGCCGAGGAGTGGGTGGAGTTGATGGAGGCTGCCTCGCTGTCGGTGTCGGCGTGCCGCGGCTTCCGCAAGGCAATGAGCAGCTTCTGTACGTACCTGGACTCGGTCGAGCCGCGATCTGCAGAGGCCTCGCTGGCAGCGGGCGAACCCGACTTGCACGGTGCGGTGACGGAATGGATCCGGCTGCTGTCGGCCGCATACCGGGCGGGCTCGCCGAGCCCGGCCTGGCTCGCCAGCCGGCTTCGGCAGTTGATCGCCCGTCGTATCGCTCATCAGGGTCGCCCGGTCGCCGGGCATCTCCATGGCTGGGTGAAGGGTGCGCTCGGCGTGAGCAAGGGCCAGTCCGCCGAGGTCGACGAGTTCAGTCGGGCCGACAAGAAGCAGATCATCCAGGCGGCTTGGTCGGCCCGGCGCGCGACCGAGGAGAGGATCAGGAAGGGACGGGCTCTCGCGGCCGCGGGACGTGACCCGCGAGTCGACGGGTGGGAGGAGCCCGCCAATCTGCTGTGGGCCCTTGCCCACCGGGTATGGACCGGCGAGGACATCGCGCAGCGGCTACCGCCCTATGCGCAATGGCCGGCGCCGCTGCGCGAATTGCTCCCGCCTGGCATCCTGTCGCAGCACACAGTCAACTCCCTGCTGCGGCACCTCGTCGGCATGCTCTACCCGCACAACCTCGACCTGCATAGCTATCGGATCTTGCTGATGGCCTCGACCGGCCGCACGTCCGAGGAAGTCGTGGCCCTGCACGAGGACGACATTGAGTACGGCCCGCGCAGTGTGCTGATCGACTTCACCAAGCAGCGGGCACGGGCAACGCGGCGCAGCGCGTTCAGCACACCGGCGGACAAGGAAGATCGGGTGCTGCATCCCAGCAGCCCTCGCCTGGATGTCGCCGAGGTGACCCGTACCCTGCTGGCCCTTGCCCGGCCGCTGGCCGAACGCTCCGCCATCGCACCGGTCCCGCTTTTCCTGCGGGCCGCGGTCAGCCACCACACGATGACCGTCCGGTCCTTCAGCGGCCACGGCTCGGGACTGCGTCTCACCGACTGGCTGAGCATCCACAAGGTACGGGTCGACGGGCCGGCGGACATCCGCCGGCTGCGGAAGTCCGGCAAGGTCGAGAAGGCCATCACCTTCAAGGGCCGCATCAGCGACATCGCCGACGACCACACCCAGGAGACGTTCCGTCGCAGCTACGCCCATGGCACGACGCTGCGGGTCATCGCTGGCCAGGTCATCACCACGGCCCAGCAGCACTGGCTGTCCAAAGCGCTCACGGGCCCGGTCGTCCTCGACCAGGAGGCCGAGCAGTCCCTCCAGGATCCGGAAGTCGAATCGGCACTGGGGCTATCGGCGCAGGACATTGAGCAGCTGCGTGCCGGGGAGCTCGACATGGGCGTCTCCAGCTGCCGGGATCCCTTTGCTTCCCCGTTCGAGCGCCCGGGTCAGCTGTGCCCGGTCGCCCCGACCCGCTGCCTGGAATGCCGCAACGCGTTCATCCTGCCTTCTAACCTTCCTCAACTTCTACTGTTCGCCGCTCACCTGGAACAGCTGCGTCACCGGCTCACGCCGCGCCACTTTCACGCCCTGTGGGGGCAGAGCCAGGCCAACCTCACCGAGGTCCTCCGTCTCCGTACTGACGCTGAGATCGCCCGGGCCCGCCGACGCATCGCCGACGAGGGCCTGACTCTGCAGCTCCCGATCACCTCGCAGGTGGAGTTCGACGTATGAACGGCAAGCCGGAACCGTCCGCCCGTCCCAGCGTCTTCGCGGACGACGAAGCGGTCCTGCAGTACCTGGCGTTGCTGCCCAGGGCACGCTCACCTCTGTTCGGTGAGAGGCAGACGTGGGATTTCAACGACGTATTGCGCCGCCCCGCCCGGCTCATGCCTGGGCAGTGGCGGTTGCCTTTCATGCAGCTCACCGCGGTGCAAAACCTGCTCGCCCGCGAGCTGGCAATGATCGAGTTCAATCCGCGCCACCCCGACATCCTGGCCCGAGGGCTTCATCTGCAGCCCAGGCCACGCAAAGTCGGCACGGTGCAGCGGCACGTCGGCATCCTGCGCGCGCTGGCTACGTTCGGAGCCGATGAAGGTCTGCCCGAGGACTTCAGCCAATGGTCAACTGCCGACTTCCACCGCTACATCACTGATCGCCGCCAGAACCTGGAACTGACCGCGGTCCGGCCCCACATCATGACGGTCAAGCTGCTGCACCGACTGGCGCCCGTGCTCAGTCACGGCGGCCTCGCCGCAGACCCGTGGCCGGGACAGACCAGCTCACAGGTGCTGGAGTTGCCCTCCAACAGACCCCTACGCACGCCCGTCATTCCGCCTGAGACCTGGTTCCCCCTCATCCAATCCGCCTGGACCTACATCGACACCTCCGGTCCCGAAATCCTGCAGGCCCGCGCCTACTGGCGGGACCTGCAGGCAGCCGCCCGACGGGTCCCCCCTCTCCGAGGCACGCCAGCTGTGCGACCAGTGGCTCACCAACCCCGCTCACCGCGTCCCGGTATGGCTGCCGCACGACATGACGCGCAACAAGAGGGTCACCACCACGGTGAACTGGTCCGTCCTGACAGCCATGATCGGCGTCGCGCAGCCCACCACCTTCCTCGCTGGATCTGAGCAGCAAGGACGCCGTCTGCGCGAGCGTGTGGAGGAAGTAGCCGCCCAGGGACGCACGCAGAGCGGACTACTGCCCGAACTCACGCAGGTCGAGAGGCCCGACGGCACCCAGGGGCCTTGGTGCCCGGCCCTGTATCCCCAGCGACTCTGGATCGAGTGCACGGCGCTGCGCAACGCCGCTCTGGTGTTCGTCACCGCCTTGTCGATGATGCGGGACAGCGAGGTCCGGGAGATCCTCAAGGACTCGGTCGTCGAGCACTACGGCAGCCCGGCGGTGAAGTCGACCCTGCACAAACAACAGCCCAACCTGCCCGTCAAGCATTGGTGGATCATCGAACCGGTCGCCCAGGCCATCCAGACCGCCGCCGAACTTTCCGTGCACGACACGCTCGCCTTCGCCTCGGTACAGGCCAAGTCACCGATCGCGCATCTGGACAGCTGCCAGGCGATCAGCAGCTTCGTGCAGCACGTAAACCGTCACCGGCACATCACCGGGCTGCCCGCCATTCCCGAGCAGAAGCTGAGCCCTCACATGTTCCGGCGCACCATGGCCATGCTCACCCGGGACTTCCCTGGCTCTGAGATCGCCGTCGGGATGCAGCTCAAGCACGCCGCCACACGCGCTCGCCAACATCACCACCCAGGGCTACGCCGAGCCCTCGCCGGCCTGGGCCGCACACCTCACCAACGCCATCAGCGAACGCCGCTTCGAGCAACTCAGAGACCTCTTCGACGCCGACAGCCGAGGCGAGAACATCGGATACGGTCCGGGCGCGGACCAGCTGCGCGACGCCTTCGCCACCGTACGCAGCCAGGCCGATCGCTTACGCGCCAACCATCAAGCCCAGCGCGGAGATCTCCGGGTCGAGTACGACCTCCTGCGTCATATCCACCTCTCGGTCCGCTTCGGCAAGCTCAATCACTGCACGCTGGATGACGCCAACCCCGTCGGTGCCAAATGCCTCGAGGACGCCGTCATCCCCGAGGAGCATCGAGGCCCTCTCATCGACCGGTGCCAGCCCTCCCGATGCGCCAACAGCATCATCGCCCCCGCACACCTGCCGATCTGGACCGCCGAGCGAGCCTCCCTCGAGGACCTGCTGACCACTCCCAAGCTTCCGGCCAACCGCCGCAGCCAACTGATCGAGCAACTGAACGAGGTCGAGCGAGTCCTCCGAAGGACCACCCCATGACCTCCGCCCCGCATCCGAGCGTGTCACCGCGTACCGAAAGCGCCCTGCGCGATGCCATGGAAAGACTCTTCGCTGGCCGCCCCACCCGCACCGACGGCAAACTCACCAAGAACAACCTCTGGCGGGAAGCTGGCGTCAGCCGCGCCACCATGAACCGCGCCACCAACGTTCTGGCCGACTGGGACCACCACATCGGGCACAGCCCAGCCCGTCTCCAAGATCGTAAGCAGGCAGAGGCCATCACCGCTCTGCGCCAGCAGCTCCGGGAATCCCGAAAACACCGTGACCGCCTCCAGGATCAAGTCGACGCCGCCGCAACCGTTATTGCCGCCCTGTACGCCGAGAACGCCGCTCTCCGTGAGCAGATCGTGAACCAGTCGGCGACCGTCGTCCCTCTCACGCCTCGACGGTGACCCCCACTCGTACTCAACCTCCAACTCGAGACGCATTCCTCTGTCTCGTGAGACAGCTAGAGGTCTGGAGAACCGGGGGAGCGCTGACCCGAACTCCCCAGAGCCTCCCCGAACGTCGAGAAACTCCCCAGCCGCTCCCCAGAGCAGGCGGCTGGGGAGGGTGCAGCGGAACGCCGCGCGCCTGCGGATTCGCCTGCAGGCACCGTGCGCCGGTCCCACGCGAACCGACCACGCCGACCGAAAGGGAGCGGTCCGGTGCCAGCGCAGGGCTCAGCCCTGGCCGTACAGCTTCGGCAGTTCGGCGTCGACGTTGATCCACACCGACTTGGCCTCCGTGTACTCGTGCATGGCCTCGAAGCCCATCTCGCGACCGTACCCGGACCGGCCGACGCCGCCGAACGGCGAACCGGGGTTCACCCGTTTGTAGGAGTTGACCCACACCATGCCGGAACGCAGCTCACGGGCCACCTTGTGCGCACGGGAGAGATCACGGGTCCACAACCCGCCGCCGAGGCCGTACTCGACCGAGTTGGCGATCTGCAGCGCCTCCTCGTCGGTTCGGAACCGGTGCACGGCCACCACGGGTCCGAAGACCTCCTCCCGCGCCACGCGGTGCGCCGGATCGGCTTCGATCACGGTGGGCTCCAGGTAGCAACCGGCCGCGAACTCCGCACCGTCGGGTGCCTTGCCGCCGGTGAGGATCTCGTCGCCCTCGTCGCGTGCCGCGTCCAGGTACGTAAGGACGCGATCACGGTGCATGGCCGAGGTGAGCGGCCCCATCTGTGTCGCCGGCTCCTTGGGGTCGCCCAGGCGTACCGACCCCGCCAACGCGGTGAACCGGTCCAGGAATTCGTCGGCGACCGACTCGTGCAGGATCAGCCTGCTGCCGGCGATGCACGCCTGACCCTGGTTGTGGAAGATGGCGAACGCCGATCCCTGCACCGCGGCGTCGAGATCCGCGTCGCCGTACACGATGTTGGCGCCCTTGCCGCCCAACTCCAGGTGGACCCGCTTGAGTGTGTCGGCGGCTCCCCGGGCGATCCCCTGGCCGACCGCCGTCGACCCGGTGAAGGAGACCTTGCCGATCCCCGGATGCTGGACGATGCGTGCGCCGGCGGTCGCCCCGTACCCGGTGACGATGTTCACCACGCCCGGAGGGAATCCGACCTCGGCCATCAGTTCGGCCACCCGCAGAGTGGACAGCGGAGTGAGCTCGGACGGCTTCAGAACCACCGTGTTGCCGGCGGCCAGCGCCGGCCCCATCTTCCAACTGGTGAACATCAGAGGGAAGTTCCACGGCACGATCTGCCCGACCACACCGACGGGCTCTCGTACGACGTAGTCGAGGAAGCCGCGTTCGACCGGGATCACCGAGCCCTGGAACTTGTCCGCCATGCCGCCGAAGTAGCGGAACGTAGCCGCCGTCCGGGGAACGTCCAGGGTCCGCGTATCGCGGATCGGGTGCCCGGTGTCGCGGGTCTCCAGCAGCGCCAGCTCCTCGGCGTGTTCCTCGATGCTGTCGGCGAGCTTGAGCAGCAGCCGGCCGCGCTGCTCGGCCGACCAGTGCCGCCACGTCTCGAACGCCTTGGTGGCGGCCTCCACCGCCCGGTCCACGTCGGCGGCACGGGCCTCGGCCACCTCGGCGAGCAGGCTGCCGTCATGCGGGTCGTACACATCGATGGTGGCGCCGTCGACGCCGTCGACGAACTCGCCGCCGATGAAGAGCTTGGTCTGCACAGTGTTCTCTCTCCGCGGTGGGCCGGGGGCGCCACGCGACGTCGTCGATACGTGGCGCCCCGGCGGTCGGAATGGGTCAGAAGTCGATCGGGTACGTCGGCGTCTTGCCGCTGGCGATCAGGTCCGGCAGGTCGGGGTTGGCGTTCTCCCAGACCAGCAGCATCGACCGCTTGGGCGAGTAGCCCTGGTGGCGGATGTCGGCCGGCATCGCCGACACATCGCCTGCCTTCATGACCACACGGGCCCGCACCGCACCGGTGTCCCGGTCCTCGACCTCCCAGGTGATCTCGTCGGACAGCTGGATGAACCACTCGACGCGGTCGTTGCCGTGGATGATCGGCAGGATGTACTCCTCCGTGGTCGGGCAGAACAGCGAGTCCTTGCACGCGCTGGCCACCGACGGGTTCCACGTGACGTCCGACCGGGAGAGGTAGGCGAACAGGTTGAAGGAGGACACCTCGCCCTCAAAGCCCTCTTCGGCCTCGACCAGCGGTTCCTCCTGGTCCACGTCGGCGAGCATCCGGTTCACCGGGTAGCCGTTCTCGTCACTGCGCAGCGGCGCGTCACCGGGCAGGCCGACCATGCGCTGTGCCGTGACGCGCTCGCGGCTGACCGCCTTGGTGTTGTCACCGTTCTTGATCCCGAACGCCGAGCCGGTCTCGTGGGGGGAGGCGAACGGGTCGAACGTCTCGTTGGTCCAGTCGTCCAGGATGGAGCTGAACGTCTCCCGGATCAGCGGTGTCTCGACGGTCTCGCTGTAGTCCAGCTCGGCCTTGCGGTAGGCGTCGTTGTAGCGGCCGGCGAAGACGTCCACCTTGCCGTAGTGGTTGACGGTGCCGAAGACCCCGTCGAAGTTGACGGTGCCGTAGAAGAAGTCCCACGCGATGTCGCGCTGCATCGCGCGCAGGAAGGAGTCCACGCTCATCATGTGGCTGCCGGTGGGCCAGGTGATGTAGGCGAAGTACTCGTCCCGGCGGAAGTGGAACTGACCGAGGGTGTACTCGCGGTAGCCCGTCTCGTTGGGCTCGGACGCGATGACTGCGGGTTCAGCGGTCGTGGTCATGGTCGGTCTCCTGCGTGTGGAAGGGCTGTTGGCTCAGAGCGACTGCGCGATCTCGGCCCAGCGGAACTGGGTGTCCGGACCGGCGGTGGTCTGCTGAAGGATCACGCCCGGCCGCTCGGCCGAGAAGCGGTACGCCGCACCGGCGGGCAGCAGCGTCATGTGACCGCGGCGCGCCACGATGCGTCCCATACGGCGGCCGACCGGATCGCCGGGCAGCGCCACCGAGCCCTCGGCGTCGGCGGGCAGCGGACTCTGGTCCAGCTTGACCAGCGTGATCTCCACTTCGCCGTCCATCACCAGGGCGAACTCGTCATGGGCCGCCGTGCGCCACTCGCTGGTGCCCTCGGCGCGGATCGCCTCCAGGACGTACTCCATGTTCTTGCCGACGGCGATCTTCTCGTACGGCTTCGCGTTGCTCGCCACCTCGAAGACGTTCGAGAAGGCGTAGTGCCGCGGGTCGTCGTTGACGATCTCGACGCCGCCCTTCTCGTAATTCTCGAGCGAGCCGAATCGCGTGACGTACGACGACTTTTCCTTGCCTTTAATGGCCGAGACGCCCATGTCTCACTCCACTTCTTTCAGCGAGCTTTTCGCCTGCGACTGGGTTTTATAGCAAACGAGAATTTTGCTATGGCAAATTACTGGGCTTCAAGTGTTGGCGCACCTTGTGTATGTGGGAGCGCGAGGCGCGATCGCCGGGGACGGCGGACTTGCTCGGACGTGCTCGAGCCGGCGTCCCGATGCGGCTCAGGCGCGCGACCTCGTAGGGCCATCCGTGGTGCGGCTCCGGGTGCCTGGCGGGCACCGTTGCGACGAGTATGCGCAGCGTCGCACGTGGGGTCCTGCACGATCCCGCCGCCGCGTCTGCACGAAAAGCGCGTGTGACCGCGTACGTGCCGGCAGCCGCGGAAGGCTAATGCGTGCGGGCGTGGAGCAGGGGCGTCGGCCCGACCGCGACCGCGCGCAGCTGGGCGAGCAGGTCCGCGACGTCCTGCTCGTCGGCAAGCGTTGCCCGCAGGGTGCCGGCGCCCGCGCGGGCCAGCTCGAGCGCCTGATTCTGGGCGTGCTCGAGCGTGCCGAAGAGACCGGCGGTCTTCGGGTGGTGCGTGCCGGAGAGTGCCGGGTCACGCTGGGCGCGCGCCTCGGCCTCGCTCATCGTGCGGCCGATGGACACGGTCAGGGCGACCGAGAGCACCGGTGTGCCGTCCTGGCCGCCGCCCCGCGCGGACGCGTCGGCCAGCGCCTTCAGGACCTCCTCCCGCCCCGCGGCCTGTTCGGCGGGCACCACGTGACCTGCGGCCGTCTCGTCGTACCAGGGCACGAAGGCCCGCCGGCGCCACTGGTCGGCCCCGCCCACGGCGGCGACCAGCCGGTCCCGGAGCTCTTCCGGTGCGTGGATCTCCAGCAGCAGGTCGCTCGGCGGCTCGCCGTCGCAGAGTGATGTGACGCGCTGCACCAGGGACCGGGGATCGCCACCGACGACGAGTCCCAGCCGGGCCGGCCGCGCGCTCTCCGCCAGGGTGGCCGCGTCCGGCACGGGGGCGTTTTCCGGGACCGGCAGCCACAGGTACCGGAAGCCGAGGCGGGCCGCGAGCCGCGCGGTGTGCTGCAGCCGCTCGGCGTCGTGCTCCGCACGGAGTGTCAGTCCCAGATCCAGGAGGGTGTTCGGCACTGTCATGAATAACTCCTGTGAATTACTATTCCTGGCATGAAGCTTAGCGAACGGAAATCGTACAGCTCGTCAGAGCCACCGTCCATGGTGGTGGGAATTACGGTCGCCTTCTGCGGGGGCCTGCGCGCTGCGGGTGTTTCCGTGTCGACGGGATAGACCATCGACGCCGTCGCTGCCCTGGCGGCGGTGGACGCCTCTCGTCGGGACCTCGTGCGAGCGGCGCTCCGGGCGGCCC
>NZ_JBQQCE010000028.1:0-37927 GCF_052245645.1 Streptomyces sp. KR55
CTCCTGCGCCAGCCGCTCGGCCGCGGCCTGTGCCTCGGCCCATACCCGTTCGGCGGTGTCCTGCGCCTCCGACTTCAGCCGCTCGGCCTCCGCCGCAGCCTCCGACCGCAGGCGTACGGCGACGGCCTCGCCCTCCGCGCGGGAGGCGGACGCGTCCGACGCGGCCTCGTCGCGCAGCCGCTCGGCCTCCGCCTCGGCCTGCGCCTGGAGCGTGCGGATCCGCTCGGCCGACTCGGCGCGCAGCCGCTCGGTCTCCTCGGCCGCCTCGCGGCGGATCCGCGCGGCCTCCTCGCGGGCGTCGGTCAGCGCCTGCTCGGCGGCGGCGAGCCGCTGCTCGGCCTCGGTGTGCAGCCGGGTCAGCTCGTCGGCGGCCTCCGCACGGCGGGCCTCCACGGCACGCTCGGTCTCCTCGTGCAGCTCCCGTGCGGCGCGCTCGGCGTCGGCCCTGATGCCCTCGGCCTGCTCGACGACCTCCTCGCGGTGCCGCTCGGCCTCCTGGCGGGTGCGCTGGAGGGTCTCCTCGGCCTGCCGGCGCAGCGTCGTCGCCCGCTCGATGGCCTCCGTACGGACCTTCTCACTGTCCGTCGTGGCCTTCTGCCGCAGCTCGTCCGCGTCCGCCTTGGCCTTGGCCAGCAGCTCCTCGGCGGTCTTGGCCGCCTCCTCGATCTGCTGGACGGCCTCCTTGCGGGCCTCGGCACGGATCTTCTCGCCCTCGGCGACCGCGTCGGCCCGCAGCTGCTCGGCCTCGCCGCGCAGTCGGCGCGCCTCCTCCTGCAGCTCGACCGTCTTGGCGCGGTACTCCTTGGTGTCGTCCTTCGCCGCGCCCTTGAGCTGCTCGGCGATGTCGTGCGCCTCGGCCCGCAGCCGGTCCGCCTCGGCCTCGGCCTCCCGGCGGATCCGCTCGGCCTCCTCGGCGGCGGCCTTGGTGGTGTTCTTGGCGTCCTCCGACGCCTTGTTGAGCACGTCCTCGGCGGTCCGGGCCGCCTTGGACAGCTGGCCGGCGGTCTCCTCGGCGGTGATCGTACGGGCCTTCTCGGCGGCCTCCGCGACGATCTTCTCGGCCTCGGCGCGGGCGTCGGCGACGACCTGCTCGGCCTCCGCCTTGGTGGTCTCGGCCTCCTTGGTGGCCTCGCTGACCAGCCGGGCGACCTGCTCCTTGGCCGTCCGGGTGCGGGTCTCGTTCGCCGCCTCGGCGCCGGCCAGGGCCTTGGCCGCGGCCTCCTTGGCCTCGGTGACGAGCTTCTCCGCCTCGGACTGCGCCTTGCGCAGCGCCTCCTCGGCCTCCGTCATGCGCTGCTCGGCGGCCCGGCTCAGCTCGGCGGCCTGGCGGCGCGCGGCGTCGGACTCGGTGACGGTGGAGCTGCGCAGCTGCTCGGCGTGGTCGGTGGCCTCCTGCGCCTGCGTGGAGGCGGCGTTCAGTAGCCGCTCGGCATCCGTACGAGCCCGTCGCAGCAGCTGCTCGGCCTCCGCGCGGGCCGACTCGGCCTCGCTCTGCAGCCGCTGCCGCGCCTCGGTGACCAGCCGCTCGGCCTCCGCGCGGGCGGCCGTCATGGCCTGCGCGGCCTCGGCGCGGGAGTCCTCCAGCAGGCGGCGGGCCTGCTGCTCGGTGCGGGCGCGCAGCTGCTCGGCCCAGGCCACGTTCTCGTTGACGTGCGACTCGACGTTCTGCCGGCGCTCCGCGAGCTCCTGGTCCAGCTGCTGACGGCGGGCCACCGCCTCGGCGTGCAGCTCGGCCTGCAACCGGGCCGCCTGCTCGGCGTGCTCCTGGAGGATGCGCTGGGTCTGCGCCCGAGCCTGGCTCAGCTCGCGCTCGGCGTCGGCACGGAGCTGGTCGGCCTGCATCTGGGCGTTGCGCAGCAACTGTTCGGCCTGATAGCCGATGTCGGCGCTGTCATAGGCAGGCCGGGTCATGAGCGTGCGCCGCGCCTCGTGCAGCTTGGCGCGCAGTACCTCGACCTGGTAGCCGAGGTCCTCGGCGTGCTGGATCGCCTTTTCCCGTTCGGTCTTCAGCCGTTTCATCTCGGCTTCGAACCGAGTGAGGTGGTCGACGTCAGCCGCCGGCTCTCGCTCCTGGCTCTCGTAGCCCCGCACTGCGCGGTCCCATCCGTCCCCTGGTCGCAAGTCTCTCCAAACGAGCTCCGTCCATCCGCCGAACGGGGCCCCCGGGGAATGGTGTCAGATCAACGACGGAGCATGGGCTGCTGCCCCGACGCTCGTCCCCCGAAACCCGGACCCCGGAATGCGGTCGCCCTAGGCGTGAGCGGCGACCGCCCCCAACCCTACCGGCCCATATGTACGAGCATCAGTGCTCAGGTGACTCAACAGGCGCCGAAGTGACCAGTTCTGTCAGTACGCCATGACAGTCCTTGGGATGCAGGAAGGTGATCCGTGACCCCATGGAGCCGCGCCGCGGCTCCTCGTACAGAACGCGTACGCCCTTGTCGCGAATGTCCGCGGCCTCCCCGTCGACATCTGCCGTACCGAAGGCGATGTGGTGGACACCCTCGCCGTTCTTGGCGAGCCACTTAGCGACGGTGGAGTCCTCCCGGGTCGGTTCCAGGAGCTGCAGGTACGAAGCGCCGCCGTCGGACGTATCGTTGATCTTGAGCATGGCCTCGCGCACGCCCTGCTCCTCGTTGACCTCGGTGTGGAACACCTCGAAGCCGTAGGTGGCCCGGTAGAACTCCACGGTCGCGTCGAGGTCGTGGCAGGCAATCCCGATGTGGTCGATTCGCGTCAGCATGGAATCAGTGCAGCGCTCCGGAGGTGGTTACGCAACGTGCGCGCGATCACACCGACAGCCCGATGACGGGGTGGACTACCGCTCAGTACATTCGAAGTAAACCCTCGTTCACTCCTCGGCCCGTGCAGGCCGGTAAGGGGATCGCAGCTCATGACTGGAACGAACAGCACGACCTCGGTGATCGTCGCGGGCGCGCGGACGCCCATGGGGCGGTTGCTCGGCTCGCTGAAGACCTTCTCCGGAGCCGACCTCGGCGGCTTCGCGATCAAGGCCGCCCTCGACCGTGCGGGGATCGGTGGCGACCAGGTGCAGTACGTGATCATGGGCCAGGTGCTCCAGGCCGGGGCGGGGCAGATCCCGGCCCGCCAGGCCGCCGTCAAGGCCGGTATCCCGATGAACGTCCCGGCGCTCACCGTCAACAAGGTGTGTCTGTCCGGCCTCGACGCGATCGCGCTCGCCGACCAGCTGATCCGCGCCGGCGAGTTCGACGTGATCGTCGCCGGCGGCCAGGAGTCCATGACCAACGCCCCCCACCTGCTGCCGAAGTCCCGCGAGGGCTTCAAGTACGGCGCGGTGGAGATGCTCGACGCCATGGCGTACGACGGCCTGACCGACGCCTTCGAGGGCATCGCCATGGGCGAGTCGACAGAGAAGCACAACACGCGCCTCGGCATCGCCCGCCCCGAGCAGGACGAGATCGCAGCCCTGTCCCACCAGCGCGCGGCCGCCGCCCAGAAGAACGGCATCTTCGAGGCCGAGATCACCCCGGTGGAGATCCCGCAGCGCAAGGGCGAGCCGGTCGTCTTCAGCAAGGACGAGGGCATCCGCGCGGAGACGACAGCGGAGTCGCTGGCGAAGCTGCGCCCGGCGTTCTCGAAGGACGGCACGATCACGGCCGGTTCCAGCTCCCAGATCTCGGACGGTGCGGCGGCCGTGGTCGTGATGAGCAAGGCCAAGGCACAGGAGCTCGGCCTGGAGTGGATCGCGGAGATCGGCGCGCACGGCAACGTGGCCGGGCCGGACAACAGCCTGCAGTCCCAGCCCTCCAACGCCATCCTCCACGCCCTGAAGAAGGAGGGCCTGGAGGTTTCCGACCTGGACCTGATCGAGATCAACGAGGCCTTCGCCGCTGTCGCGGTGCAGTCAATGAAGGACCTCGGGGTATCCGTCGAAAAGGTGAATGTCAACGGCGGTGCCATTGCCCTGGGTCACCCGATCGGGATGTCCGGTGCGCGTCTCGTCCTGCACCTGGCGCTGGAGCTGAAGCGGCGCGGCGGCGGGGTCGGCGCGGCGGCCCTGTGCGGTGGCGGCGGTCAGGGTGACGCGCTGATCGTGCGGGTACCGAAGGCCTGAGCGGCTGGTCGCCGACTGTCTCGTGAACGGAGCTGTGATGCAGGACGTCTCCACACTGGTGGCCCAGGCCAGGGAAGGCCGGCCGCGGGCCGTGGCCCGGCTGATCTCCCTGGTGGAGGGGGCGTCCCCGCAGCTCAGGGAGGTCATGGCGGCACTGGCCCCGCTGACCGGCAACGCATACGTCATCGGTCTCACGGGCTCGCCGGGAGTCGGCAAGTCGACCTCCACGTCGGCCCTCGTCACCGCCTACCGCAAGCAGGGCAAGCGGGTCGGCGTCCTGGCCGTCGACCCGTCGTCCCCCTTCTCCGGGGGCGCGCTGCTGGGTGACCGTGTCCGCATGTCGGAGCACGCCTCCGACCCCGGCGTCTACATCCGCTCGATGGCCACCCGCGGCCACCTGGGCGGCCTCGCCTGGGCCGCGCCGCAGGCGATCCGCGTCCTGGACGCGGCGGGCTGCGACGTGATCCTGGTCGAGACGGTCGGCGTCGGCCAGTCGGAGGTCGAGATCGCCTCCCAGGCCGACACCTCCGTCGTCCTCCTGGCCCCCGGCATGGGCGACGGCATCCAGGCGGCGAAGGCCGGAATCCTGGAGATCGGCGACGTGTACGTCGTCAACAAGGCCGACCGCGACGGCGCGGACGCCACCGCCCGGGAACTGAACCACATGCTCGGCCTCGGCGAGTCCCGTGGCCCCGGCGACTGGCGGCCCCCGATCGTCAAGACGGTCGCCGCCCGCGCCGAGGGCATCGACGAGGTCGTCGAGGCCCTGGAGAAACACCGCGCATGGATGGAGGAGCGAGGCGTCCTGGCCGAACGCCGCCTGGCCCGCGCCGCACGCGAGGTCGAGACCATCGCCGTCACAGCCCTCCGCGAACGCATCGGCGACCTCCACGGCGACCACCGCCTGAGCACACTGGCCGAACGCATCGTCGCCGGGGAACTGGACCCGTACCGAGCGGCGGACGAACTGGTGCGCGGCCTGACGACCGCAACGTGACACCCAGCCCGTCTGGGGGTACCCCCTCTGGGGGAGTTTGAGGACGAGGCCGTTCAGGCCGAAGCGGGGGTCCGGGGCGCAGCCCCCAGGGACGAGAAGGGTAGGGGCGGCGGGGGCGAACAAACCTCGCAGCGCCCCGCCACCCTCCCTGCACCACCCCCGTCAGTCGTCGTCCCCGGCCCGCTCGTCGGCATCGTCATCGGAGTCATCGGCGTCATCCATATGGGTGCCAAGCACCCGCCCCGTCGACGCATCGACATCCACGGTGTACGAGCTGCTCCCCCGCCCCAGCACCTCAACCTCCCAGACCCGCCGGTCGCCACCCTCCCCGTCATCCTCGCTGTCGAGCTCGACGGACACGACCGTGCCCGGCACCGCCTTCACCGCGGCCTCGATCGCCTGCGAGGCGGTGAGCGCGCCACCCCCCGACGCCGCGCGGTCGTCCCGGTCGTCGCCTCGGACGTCATCCCGGCCGTCGTCGTCCCGGCCGTCGTCGTCCCGGTCGTCCCGGCCGTCATCCCCGCCCGCGCTCAGTCCGTCCACGGTGACCGACGCCGGAGCCGACGGCGTGGCCGCCACGCCGCCACCACCACCGCCCGCGAAGGCCAGTGCGGACCCGCCCCCGATCACCGCGGCCGTGGTGACAGCCACGATGACGATGTTGCGCTTCATGTCGTTCCTCCCCAATTGGGCTTGCGTTCTTCCGACATGGACCAACCTGCGCCACGAAAGCTGAAGCCCGCCTGAAGCTCCCTGAAGATCGCTTCAGCTTCGGTTTGCGACCCTTAGGGGCATGCGCCTGCTGATCGTGGAGGACGAAAAACGCCTCGCCCTGTCCCTCGCCAAGGGCCTGACGGCGGAGGGCTACGCGGTGGACGTCGTCCACGACGGCCTGGAGGGACTGCACCGGGCGAGCGAGTCGCCGTACGACCTGATCGTGCTCGACATCATGCTCCCCGGCATGAACGGCTACCGCGTCTGCTCCGCCCTGCGCGCCGCCGGCAACGACGTGCCCATCCTCATGCTCACCGCCAAGGACGGCGAGTACGACGAGGCCGAGGGCCTGGACACCGGCGCCGACGACTACCTGACCAAACCGTTCTCGTACGTCGTCCTCGTCGCCCGGGTCAGGGCGCTGCTGCGCCGCCGTGGCCAGCACGGCGCCTCGCCCGTCCTCGATCTCGGTGCCCTCCGGGTCGACACCGCCGCCCGCCGGGTCGCCCTGGACGGGGAGGAGATCGCCCTGACCGCCAAGGAGTTCGCCGTCCTGGAGCACCTGGCGGTGCGGGCCGGTGACGTGGTGTCCAAGGCCGAGATCCTGGAGCACGTCTGGGATTTCGCGTACGAGGGCGATCCGAACATCGTCGAGGTGTACGTCAGCGCCCTGCGCCGCAAGCTGGGCGCCGGGCTCATCCGCACGGTCCGCGGCGCCGGATACCGTCTGGAGGCGCCGAGATGAGGCGCCTGTTCGGTTCCGTACGGGCCCGGGCCACGCTCGCCGCCACGCTCGTCGTCGCCGTAGCCCTGGTCGCCGCGGGGGCCGCCGTACTGATCTCCCTGTACTCCAACCTGACCGAGCAGGCCGGGACCGAGGCGGAGCGCACGGCCCGCGAGGTCGCCGCCGACCTCGCGGGCGGCAGGACCTCCGACCAACTGTCGCTGGACGACGACGACCGGCCGGTCCAGGTCGTCGCCGAGGACGGCACGCTGGTCGCGGCCACCGAGGGCCTGGAGCGGATCAGCGGCACGGGAACCGGGGCGGTGCGCCCGCAGCCCCAGCCGTCGGCCCCGACGACCGGCGCCCCCGGCGACGACGAGGATGACGACGACGATGACGACGACGACGGCTCGAGGGGGAGCGCCACCCTCCGTCCGGGCGAGATCGGCGAGGACGCGAGCTTCACCGACGGCTCGGCGACGGTCGACGGCACCACGGCGGACTACCGCTTCGCCGCCGTGCCGGTCGAGGTGCCCGACCGGGGTACGTTCACCGTGTACGCGGGCGGTCCGCTGGCCGCCGAGCAGAGCGCGGTGAGCACCGCGCAGACCGTCATGCTGATCGGGTTCCCGCTGCTGCTGGGCGTCGTGGCGGGCGTGACCTGGCTGGTCACCCGGCGCGCACTGCTGCCCGTGGAGGGCATCCGGCGCGAGATGGCCGAAATCACCGCCTCCGAGGACCTGTCCCGGCGGGTGCCCGAACCGGACACCCACGACGAGGTCGCCCGGCTCGCCGGCACCACCAACGAGACCCTGGCCGCGCTGGAGACCTCGGTGGAACGCCAGCGGCGGTTCGTCGCCGACGCCTCGCACGAGCTGCGCAGCCCCATCGCGTCCCTGCGCACCCAGCTCGAAGTGGCCGCCGCGCACCCGGAGTTGCTGGACCTCCACGGGGCCGTGGCGGACACCGTACGGCTCCAGCGGCTCGCCGCCGATCTGCTGCTGCTCGCCCGGCTGGACGCGGGGGAGCGGCCCGTCAGCGACGCCCGGGTGGACCTCGCCGCGCTGGCACGGGAGGAGGCCGCGGGCCGGAAGAACGTGACGGTTCGGGCCGGGTCCCTCGAAGTGGCCGGATCCCGCGGTCAACTGGGGCGCGTGTTGGCCAATCTGCTGGACAACGCCCAGCGGCACGCCCGCTCTGCGGTCACCGTGGTCGTACGCCGGGAGGGGGACCGGGCCGTGCTGCAGGTGGCCGACGACGGCGACGGGGTGCCCGCGGCGGACCGGGAGCGGATCTTCGAGCGGTTCGTACGGCTGGACGCGGCCCGCAGCCGGGACGAGGGCGGCGCGGGGCTGGGCCTGGCCATCGCCCGCGATGTCGCCACCCGCCACGGCGGCACGCTCACGGTCCAGGACGCACCGGCAGGCGGAGCCCAGTTCGAACTCCGCCTGCCGCTCGCCCGGTGACGCCTCCCGGTCAGGGGCGGCCGCGGTGCCCGCGCAGGTGTTCCGCGATGGGTTTGAGGGCCTTGTCGAGCTCCGTCAGTGCCTCGGGTGACAGCAGGTCGATGAAGTGCCTGCGCACGGACGCCACATGGTGGGGCGCGACCTTCTGCATCGTCTCCATGCCGTGCTCGGTGAGGACCGCGTACAGTCCGCGCCGGTCGGACTCGCAGTTCTCCCGGCGCACCAGGTTGGCGTTCTCCATGCGGGTGATCTGGTGCGAGAGACGGCTCTTGGACTGGAGGGTGGCGGAGGCGAGGTCGCTCATCCGCATCCGGAAGTCCTCCGACTCGGAGAGATTCACCAGGATCTCGTAGTCGTTCATCGTCAGGCCGAACGGCTGCAGGTCCTTTTCGAGCTGGTACGTCAACAGCCTGTTGACCTCCAGGTGGGTGCGCCAGGCACACTGCTCCGCATCGGTCAGCCAGCGCGTGGCCGTTTCGGTCTCCATGAATGAAGTCTACCTAAGAAAGTTGAAAAGCGAACTAATGAGGGTGGTGTGACGGTGCGCACGCGTTCGACGTCACACTCCGCAGACTACCGCTCACAGCCCGAAGCGACGCTGGAGGTCTCCGAGCTGTCCGGGAAAACGCGGTGCGCCGCCTTGCGATCCGTGCCCTCCGGTCACCCCGTCGCCACCGGGTACCCCGGCCTGCTGCGGAGTCGCCCCCGTGGCCTGCTCCGCCATCAGCGCCTCGGACGACTGGAGCAGCACGGTGCCGGCTCCCACGAACTCGAACTGATGCTCCTCTCCAGAGGCCCCGCCGAGGCCCGTCAGTGCACGTAGACCGCCCATTACGCCCGTCATGTAGCCATGGTCGTAGTGGTGGCACGGAGACGGGCAGTCGGCCCAGCCGACGAGCGCCTGCGGATCCACCCGGATCGGGGGATCCATGAACACCACCGGACCGTTAGATGCGGCCACGAACTTTCCGGTTCCGATGAGTGTCAGAAAGCCCGGCACGATCGACTGCTTGAGTGCGAGAGTTGGCTGAAAAGCGAGCAGGTTGCCCGAGCGAATGGTCAGATTGCCGTCCTCCAGGTCATACGAATTCACATCGAAGGCCCGGTCGGCGAGGAGCATCTTGCCCGAGCCCTCCGCCACCACCCAGTCGCTCGCGTGCAGAGGCGAATGAAAGGACGTACGGACAAGTCGGTCGAGTCGGCCGTGCCCGATGCCGTTGAAGTCGATCGAGCCGTAGTAGGCGATCATCTTCCCCTTCTGCAGGAACCACTGGGTCCCCTTGAGCTCCACGCAGAAGGTGTACGCGTTGACGTTGTCGTCGGCGGGCAGGGTCGCCGGATCGTGGGCGACGGGGCCGGCTCCGGGATGGGTGGTCAAAGCTTCTCCTCCGACGCCTGGACGTACACCGCACCGCTGCCGCTCAGCTCCAGCTGGAACGCCTCGCCGGAGCCACGGCCCACCATGTCCCGCCAGCCCAGCGCGGTCGACAGTTTGTTGCGCACGTCGCCGTGGTGGGCGACGTAGGCCTGAGGGTCGACGTGCACGGGACGCTGCGGGGTGATCGGCACCTCGAACACGCCGCCGTGGGCCATGACGGCGACGGACCCATGCCCCTTGAGGGTGGTGGTGAACAGCCCCTGCCCGGTGACCTGCCCCCGGACCATGCCCATGACGCCGCCCTGCGAGCCCATGAACATGGTGCCCTGCTGGAGGGTGCCCTCGAAGGCGAGGAGCCGGTCCGCCTCGACATAGAGGGTGTCGCCGGTGAGGTTGATCACCTGGACGTGGTGGCCGCCGTGCCCGAAGAGCACGGTGCCGCTGCCTTCGACGGTCATGAGCGGGGTGTCCTCGTCGGCGACCCGGCGCCCGATCATCGACATGATCCCGCCCTGGCCGCCGCTCATGTTGGGCGTGAAGGTCACCTCGCCCTTGTAGGCGAGCATGGCGCCGCGCTGACTGAACAGCCGCTGCCCCGGCATGACGGTCGCCTCGACCATCCTGGAGTTGATCTCACGGAAGGCCATGTCACACGTCCCCCGCGATCGTGTTCCGCTCGCTCGGCTGGACGTAGACGAGCCCGTCCCCCTCGAACCGGATCTGGAAGGCCTCGCCGCCGCCCTCCCCCATGAACGTGCGGAATGTCACACCGGACTGGAAGGACTGCCGCAGGTTCCCCTGGTGCGCGACATACGCCCCCGGGTCGACGCTCAGCGGATACTGCGGACTGACGCGCAGCACCACGGCCGGCCCGTCCGACATGATCGCCGCCTGACCGTGCCCCTCGACGGTGGTCGTGAACAGCCCGTTGCCCTGCGAGGCGCCGCGCAGCCCCGTGAACGACGTGCCCGTGCGCAGGCCGGCCTCGGTCGCCAGCAGATTGCTCGACTCCACGTACAGCTTCTCCCCTCGGAGGCCGACGAGGTTGATCTCGGAGGCACGGTCGGCGAACCAGCAGGTCCCGTGTCCCTTCACCTCCATCATGGTCATCTGTTCACCGGTGATCCGCCGGGTCACCATCCCCCGGATGCCCTCACCGCCGCCGCTCATCTTCTTGAAGGCCATCTGCCCGTCGTACGCGACCATCGAGCCGTTCTTCGCCCTCACGGCGTCCCCGGTCATGTCGACGGCGAGCACCTTGCTGCCTTGAAGTCGGAACATCGCCACGCTTGCGACGGTAACCGGCGAGGGGACCTGCCGACAGGGCCTGTGGAGGGAGACGACGCCGAGGTTCCCTTAGGGGGCGGCCCCCCAATCCGGCGTCCGGACGGCGTTTGCCACAATGGCCGAGCGTTTGTGCGTCCGTTCACAAAGCGACGAAGACTCTCCCACCGAAGGTGACCCGTGGACCTCAAGACCGCCACCGCCCTCCGCCGCCTCCGTCTGGTCTCGGCTCCGGAGGCCGTGTCCTTCCTCATCCTGCTCGTCTGCTCGGTGCTGAAGCGGACCACGGACTTCAACGCGGTGCCCTTGATGGGCGCGGTCCACGGCTTCCTCTTCATCCTGTACGTGATGTTCTGGGCGGACGCCTGGAACCGCGCGAAGTGGCCCTTCGGCCGGGCTGCGCTCTACTTCGTCCTCTCCGTGCTGCCCACCGGCGGCTTCTTCGCCGAGCGCATGCTCAAGCGTGAGGCCGAGAACGCCGTGATCGCGTCCCGCGCCCGCAAGGAAGGGACCGTGAACGCGTGATCGTCGCCTTTTCCGTGACGCCGCTGGGTGTCGGCGAGGACGTCGGGGAGTACGTCGCCGAGGCTGTCCGTGTGGTCCGTGAGTCGGGGCTGCCGAACCGTACCGACGCGATGTTCACATCGGTCGAGGGTGAGTGGGACGAGGTCATGGACGTCGTCAGGCGTGCTGTTGCTGCCGTGGAGGAACGGGCGCCGCGCGTTTCTCTGGTGCTCAAGGCGGACATCCGGCCCGGAGTGGCGGACGGACTCACGTCCAAGGTGGAGACGGTGGAGCGGTACCTCGCGGAATAGCCACCGGTCGGCTGTGCCGCGGCTGACTGTGTTGCTGTGCGGCGTGGAGCTGGGCGGGGGTGGGTGGCGCAGCCCGGCGCTGACGGGGTGCCGCCCGCGCCCACCCGTGCCGCCCTGGGCGGCACGATTGCCCGCGGCTGATGCGGGCGTGCACCCCTGCCGATGTCCGACCGAAGGGCGAGACGGGGCTGACCGTGATATGACCGGCCGGTATGGTCTGGTGTCGTGCCGAAGCCGCTCAGCCTTCCCTTCGATCCCATCGCCCGCGCCGACGAGCTCTGGAAGCAGCGCTGGGGCAACGCGCCGTCCATGGCCGCGATCACCTCGATCATGCGGGCGCACCAGATCCTGCTCGCCGAGGTCGACGCGGTCGTCAAGCCGTACGGGCTGACCTTCGCGCGCTACGAGGCGCTGGTGCTGCTCAACTTCTCCAAGGCCGGCGAGCTGCCGATGTCGAAGATCGGCGAGCGCCTCATGGTGCATCCGACGTCTGTGACGAACACCGTGGACCGTCTGGTGAAGTCCGGCCTGGTGGACAGGCGCCCCAACCCCAACGACGGCCGCGGCACGCTCGCCGTCATCACGGACAAGGGCCGCGAGGTCGTCGAGGCGGCCACCCGTGACCTGATGGCGATGGACTTCGGACTCGGCGTGTACGACGCCGAGGAGTGCAACGAGATCTTCGCGATGCTGCGCCCGCTGCGGATCGCCGCGCACGACTTCGAGGAGCAGTGACCCGGGGAAAGATCGCCCGGAACGGGCGGATACGCTCGACCGCATGAAAAAGAGCGTGCTGACCCGCTACCGCGTCATGGCCTACGTCACCGGTGTGCTCCTGGTTCTGCTGTGCCTGTGCATGATCGGCAAGTACGTGCTGGACATCGACGGTGCTGCGGACGCCACCCGTGTCGTCTCCATCGCGCACGGCTGGCTCTACGTCGTCTACCTGGTCTTCGCCTTCGACCTGGGTTCCAAGGCGAAGTGGCCGGTCGGCAAGCAGCTGTGGGTCCTGCTGGCGGGCACGGTCCCGACGGCCGCCTTCTTCGTCGAGCGGAAGATCTCGGGCGAGCTGGAGGCCAAGGTCGCCCAGGACGCGCCGGCGCCCGCGAAGGCGTGAGCATCCCGCCGTACGCGCACGCGTACGGCGGCCCCTTTCCCCCGGTTACCAGGGCGTTCCGCTGAATCCTCCCTCTGCCGTCGACATTTACTAGGACGTCCAAGTAAATTGGAGGGTATGGACGCTGACGCCATCGAGGAGGGCCGCCGACGCTGGCAGGCCCGGTACGACGCCGCGCGCAAGCGCGAGGCCGACTTCACCACGCTCTCCGGGGACCCCGTGGAGCCGGTGTACGGTCCCCGGCCCGGGGACACCTATGAAGGCTTCGAGCGGATCGGCTGGCCGGGGGAGTACCCCTTCACGCGCGGCCTGTATCCGACCGGCTACCGGGGGCGTACGTGGACCATCCGGCAGTTCGCCGGGTTCGGGAACGCGGAGCAGACCAACGAGCGCTACAAGATGATCCTGGGCAACGGCGGAGGCGGACTCTCGGTCGCCTTCGACATGCCGACCCTGATGGGCCGCGACTCCGACGACCCGCGCTCGCTCGGCGAGGTCGGCCACTGCGGGGTGGCGATCGACTCGGCGGCCGACATGGACGTGCTGTTCAAGGACATCCCGCTCGGCGACGTCACCACCTCGATGACGATCAGCGGTCCGGCGGTCCCCGTCTTCTGCATGTACCTGGTCGCCGCCGAGCGCCAGGGCGTCGACCCCGGCGTTCTCAACGGCACGCTGCAGACGGACATCTTCAAGGAGTACATCGCGCAGAAGGAGTGGCTCTTCCAGCCCGAGCCGCATCTGCGCCTCATCGGCGACCTGATGGAGTACTGCGCCGAGCGCATCCCCGCCTACAAGCCGCTGTCCGTCTCCGGCTACCACATCCGGGAGGCCGGGTCGACGGCCGCGCAGGAGCTGGCGTACACGCTGGCGGACGGCTTCGGGTACGTGGAGCTGGGGCTGTCGCGCGGGCTGGACGTGGACGTCTTCGCGCCGGGGCTGAGCTTCTTCTTCGACGCGCACGTCGACTTCTTCGAGGAGATCGCCAAGTTCCGGGCGGCGCGCAGGATCTGGGCGCGCTGGATGCGGGACGTGTACGGGGCGAAGTCCGAGAAGGCCCAGTGGCTGCGCTTCCACACGCAGACCGCCGGAGTCTCGCTGACGGCCCAGCAGCCGTACAACAACGTCGTCCGTACGGCCGTGGAGGCGCTGGCGGCGGTGCTCGGCGGCACGAACTCGCTGCACACCAACGCGCTCGACGAGACGCTTGCGCTGCCGAGTGAGCAGGCGGCGGAGATCGCGCTGCGTACCCAGCAGGTGCTCATGGAGGAGACCGGCGTCGCCAACGTGGCCGATCCGCTGGGCGGTTCGTGGTACGTCGAGCAGCTGACCGACCGGATCGAGGCGGACGCCGAGAAGATCTTCGAGCAGATCAGGGAGCGGGGGCTGCGGGCGCATCCCGATGGGCAGCACCCGATCGGGCCGATCACGTCCGGGATTCTGCGGGGGATCGAGGACGGGTGGTTCACGGGCGAGATCGCGGAGTCCGCGTTCCGGTACCAGCAGGCTCTGGAGAAGGGGGACAAGAAGGTGGTGGGCGTGAACGTCCACACCGGCTCCGTCACCGGGGATCTGGAGATTCTGCGGGTGAGTCACGAGGTGGAGCGGGAGCAGGTGCGGGTGCTTTCCGCGCGGCGTGCGGGACGGGATGACGCGGCTGTGCGTGGTGCGCTGGACGCGATGGTTGCGGCTGCGCGGGGTGGGGGCAACATGATCGAGCCGATGCTGGATGCTGTGCGGGTGGAGGCGACGCTGGGGGAGATCTGTGGGGTGCTGCGGGACGAGTGGGGGGTGTACACGGAGCCTGCCGGCTTCTGAGGGTCACGGCGTCGGGGCTGGGCGGGGGTAGGGTGCGCAGCCCGGCGCCGGCGGGGGTGCCGCTGCGCCCACCCGTGCCGCCCTGGGGGTCCCCTCAGGCCTTTAAGGCACTGGAGGAGGCACGACTGCCCGCAGCTGCGTACGGCTACGGCGTCAGGCCGTGCAGTAGTGCGCGTGTGAAGGTTTGGACCCATTCCTCGTCCGCTGGTTCCGCGCTCACCAGGGTGCGGTGGACCACCGCGCCCGCGACCATGTCGAAGATCAGGTCCACCGTGCGAGCCGATTCCGCCGGGTCCGTCTCCGGGGGGAGCTCCCCACGCGCCTGGGCGCGGGCGCGGCCCTCCAGGACCAGGCGTTTCTGGCGGTCGACGATCGACGTGCGGATGCGCTCGCGCAGCGCCTCGTCGCGCGTCGACTCCGCGACCACCGCTATCAGGCCGCTCTTGGCCTCCGGGCGGGCCAGGATCGCGGCGAACTGCAGGACGACGCCCTCGATGTCGGCGGCCAGTGAGCCGCGGTCGGGCAGGCGCAGTTCGTCGAAGAGTTCCGCCACCGCGTCGACGACCAGTTCGTTCTTGCCCGCCCAGCGGCGGTACAGCGTCGTCTTCGCCACCCCGGCCCGCGTCGCCACGTCTCCCAAGGTGAGCTTGGACCAGCCCAGTTCGACCAGAGCCGCCCGGGTCGCGGCCAGAATCGCGGTGTCGGCGGCGACGCTGCGCGGGCGTCCGGTGCGGCTGGCGGGGGTGCGGCTCTGCATCCCCCGACCCTAACTGGCCGGTTCTGTGGGGCAGTGAGGGAGATCACCGGGCGGCGGTGCCACGCAGGCTCTGCATGGCATTACGCTACGACTCGTAGCGAAAGCTCGTGGAGGCGTACGCGAGCGACGACCACAGGGCGTGGGGTGGGGACCCGGCGCCGCAGACCACGCAGTCGGCCACCCTTCCGGGTCCGGCTTTCACGGCGTTTTTCACACACGCGCGGGAACGGGGGAGGATAGACGCATGCAGCCACGGAACATGTCCATGAGCGGCGTCGTCGACCTCGCCGCGGTGAAGGCGGCCCAAGAGGCCAAGGCGAAGGCGGAGCAGGCGCGCGCCGAAGCGGCCCGGAAGGGCGGGGGCGGGGCCGTCTCCCCGGCCGATCTCGTCATCGACGTCGACGAGGCCGGATTCGAGCAAGACGTCCTGCAGCGCTCCGCCGAGGTCCCGGTCGTCATCGACTTCTGGGCCGAGTGGTGCCAGCCCTGCAAGCAGCTCAGCCCTGTCCTGGAGCGGCTCGCCGTCGAGTACAACGGCCGCTTCGTCCTCGCCAAGATCGACGTCGACGCCAACCAGATGCTGATGCAGCAGTTCGGGATCCAGGGGATCCCGGCGGTCTTCGCCGTCGTCGCGGGCCAGGCGCTGCCGCTCTTCCAGGGAGCGGCCGGTGAGGCGCAGATCCGGGAAACCCTCGACCAGTTGGTGACAGTCGCCGAGCAGCGCTTCGGGCTGACCGGCCTGACCGTCGACCCGGAGGCCGAGCCGGGCGGCCAGGCCGCGCCCGCGCAGGCGCCGGCCGGGCCGTACGACGCCCTGCTGAACGCGGCGGCGCAGGCGCTGGACGCGGGCGACCTGGGCGGGGCCGTCCAGGCGTACAAGAACGTGCTCGCCGACGACCCCGGCAATCCGGAGGCCAAACTCGGCCTGGCGCAGGCGGAGTTGCTCCAGCGGGTGCAGGGCCTCGACCCGCAGCGGGTGCGCAAGGAGGCGGCCGAGAAGCCGGCCGACGCGCAGGCGCAGATCGCCGCCGCCGACCTGGATCTGGTGGGCGGTCATGTCGAGGACGCGTTCGGGCGGCTCATCGACACCGTGCGGCGTACGGCGGGCGAGGACCGGGATGCCGTACGGCTGCGGCTGCTTGAGCTGTTCGAGGTGGTCGGCGCCGACGATCCGCGGGTGACCGCGGCGCGCCGGGCGCTTGCCCGCGCCCTGTTCTGAGCGGGGCGGAGGACCTGTTCCGCGGGCCTCCCGGCGCCATGAGGCGGCTGGTGCCCGAGTGACGGAACTGCCGATGGAGGGCCACTGCGGCCGCGCTTTACCAAATCTTGGTAATCGCGGCCGCTGTTACTGCGAGTAAGTCGCGGGCGCTGATCTGTCGGATTCTGTCCAGCGATCAATAGTTTTGTCCTCCCCCTACTTGCCACCCAGCGTCGCTGAGCGAGACCGAGGGGTCGTTGTTCGGTTATCCGGCCGTTACTAGTGAGTAACGAACCCCCTTGTGCGGGCGGCGAGAATGCACCACGATCGGCGACGCTCGGTCCATTCCCGCACCCCGACAGCCGGTCGGGTCACGGGATTTCCTGGGTCCCCACCGAGCAGAGTCGACGGCAGTGGCGCCGGCTCTTGGACAGGGGGGTCTTCGCCCACCGCGAAGCCTGTCCAGCAAGGTTGTGCGTGATGCGTGTCAGGCGCGACCAGTGGTTGTCGCTCGGGGGTGATCGCCGGTGATTCGGGCGCGGTTCGCGCCGCCGAGCGCAGGCGCTCTCCTTCCCGAGGACGTAGCACTTCTCCCATCCCTGCCCCGCTGAGCCGTCGTCCGAGGGCGAGCCGGGTGCCAGGAGATGTACGTCCGAGAAGGAGGAAATATGGAGTCCCAGGTGCGTGGTGGGACCAGATGGAAGCGGTTCGCTGTGGTCATGGTGCCCAGCGTTGCCGCCACGGCATGCATAGGTGTCGCACTCGCTCAGGGCGCTCTGGCCGCGTCGTTCAGCGTTTCCGGCCAGTCGTTCAAGGTCACGACGAAGCAGCTCGACGGTACGGGCTTCTCGCAGTACGGCGCCCTTGACGAGGGCTACACGCTCGACGGCAAGAAGACGGTTCACCCCGTCGCCGTCTCGGCGTTCAAGCAGGCGACCATCAAGAGCCTGTGCCAGTCGGTCGTCACCCCGAACATTCCGGTGCTCGGGAACGTCAGTCTGATCCTGCGGGCCGGCGACGGTGCCACTCCGGTCGAGGCCGAGAACCTGTACATCGACGTCGCCCAGCTCGAGGCCGACGCGACGTTCCGGGGCATCGACATCGGTGTGGCCGCCAAGGACGCCAGCAAGGGTCCGGGCATGAAGGGCGGCGGCGAGCAGGCCAACCCGTACGGGTTCGCCCAGCAGGCCGACTCGGTCACGCTGAAGGACGTGAAGCAGACGGCGTGGGCCACCACCGCCGGAACCTTCAAGCTCAGCGGCCTGAAGATGTCGCTGTCGACGGGTGTCAAGGAGTGCTACTAGGCACTCTCTGACGGGCGGGGGAGCCGATGGCGCCCCCGCCCGTCCACTCTCCGCCCCCACTGCACCGCATCTGCACGCAGTACATCTCTCCACCACAGCAACGCCGTTCCAGGGAGCTGTTTTCCATGAGCGCCGAGACTCCTGCCGCGCCCGGCCACAACGAGCACTACCTCCGGGTCTTTCGGCGGAACTTCCGCGCCTGGCGGGGCACAAGGCCTTTCTGGGCCGGCCTGTTCGTCATGCTCGGCGGACTCCCCATCGCCTACTTCCCGTACGCAAACCTCCAGATCGGCCACCTGACGCTGGCGATGGCCACCACCGCGGGTGCCGGATCCCTGATCATCGGCGTGCTGCTCGTCGTCCTGGGCTTCAGCCTCTGGTTCCAGAAGCACGTCCGCACCTTCGCGGGCGTCGCGGCGATCCTGCTGGCGCTGGTGTCCATCCCGGTGTCCAACCTCGGCGGTTTCCTCATCGGCTTCCTGCTGGCCCTCATCGGCGGCGCGATGGCCGTGGCATGGGTCGAGGGCGCGCCGCCCGCGCCGGAGCAGGCGGACACCAAGGGAACGGGCGGTGCCCCCGAGGGCGCGGTAGCGCCGGGCACCGCAGTCGCGGACGGGGTGGACAAGTCCAACGATCTGTCAGGAACGAGCCCCGGCAACGAGGCGAACGGGAGGCACAGTGCCGGCTGACGAGGTGACCCACGGGACTGAAGTGGACGAGTCCCGTGTGAGAACCGGGCCGCGCCACGCGGCACCCAAGAAGCCGCTGTTCACCAGGTTCCACATGCCGGCCGGCAAGGCGATAGCCCTCGCGGCGATGCCCACGGCGGTCCTCATGGGGATGGGGTTCACACCGAAGCTCGCCCTCGCCGAGGACCAGCCGGCCTCCCGGAGCCTGACGGCCGACGAGTACAAGGACTGCGTCGCAGCCCTGGAGGAGGCCGAGAACGGCTCCTCCGAGTCGGCTACACCGTCGCCCTCCGCCTCGGCGAGCGAGAGCGCGTCCGCGGACGAGGCGGAGCCGAGCCCGTCGGCGTCGTCGGACGCGTCGTCCTCTTCCGGGAGTCCGGGGAGTTCGGACTCCTCGGGCAGCGACTCTTCGTCGGATTCAGGTGCCGACGACGAGGCCGAGCCCACGCCGTCGCCCTCCGCCTCGGAGAGCAAGGAGTCCGAGCCGGCCGGTGGCGCCACCGCGGAACCGTCGCCGTCCGAGAGCGACAAGGGCGTGCTGGAGACCATCGGCGACGCGGTCACGGGCGTCGTCGACACCATCACCGGCGCCGGCCAGGAGACCGCGAGCCCGACGCCGTCCCCGTCCGCCTCGGCGAGCCCGAGCGCGAGCGAGGCCCCGTCGTCGGGGAGTTCGGGGAGCACCGAGGACTCCGGCAAGGACACGTCCGACCCCGTCGAGGAGACCACCGACAAGGTCACCGACACGGTCGAGGACACCGTCGAGGACGCCACCGGTACGGCGTCCGAGGCGGCCGAGGACGCGGGCGAGGCCGCGCAGGAGGCCACCGCCTCCCCGACCCCGAGCCCCTCGGCGAGCTCCACCACGGACGTGGACGACTGCCCGGTCGCCACCGACGAGGAGGGCGGCGTCGACAACACCGTGCCGCTGCCCGACGACCCCTGGTTCCTGGACGCCAGTTCGCTGCTGCTGAAGGGCGCCGACTACCAGGGCATCGTCAAGGTGAAGACCGCCAACGGCTCGGTCAAGGAAGTACTGAAGTACGTCATATCGGACGGCACCGACATCGACGACCTGCACCAGAAGGTGGAGGACGAGCAGTTCGGCAAGACGTACCACGTGCAGGCGGCCGAGGGCTCGACGTCCACCATCCGCGACGGTGAGACGGTGATGTACACCGAGCGCATCTCCGGCAACCTGCTGGGCCTGATCCCGGTCACGTTCGACCCGGAGCACCCGCCGCCGCTGAACATCCCGCTGATCTACTTCACCAAGGTGAAGGTCCAGCAGGCCGGCCAGTTCGGCGGGACCCTGCACGTGCCCGGGCTGCATCAGTACGTCACCGACTGAGCGCCCCGCAAAGCCCGTTCGGGAGCCGCAACAACTGAGGGCGCCCCCTGTCGCAGGGGGCGCCCTCAGTGCCGTACGAAGGCCGCTGTGCGCGCGCCGGCGGCGCGTCAGTCGCGCTCGCCGCCGCCCAGGTGGTGGACGCGGACCATGTTGGTGGTGCCGGGGACGCCGGGGGGCGAACCGGCGGTGATGATCACGATGTCGCCCGGGTCGAAGCGGTTGAGCTTGGCGATCTCCTGGTCGACCAGGTCGACCATCTCGTCGGTGCTGTTCACGAACGGCACGACATGCGACTCGACGCCCCAGCTGAGCGTCAGCTGGTTGCGGGTGGACTCGTCCGTGGTGTACGCGATGATCGGCTGTTCGGCGCGGTAACGGCACAGTCGGCGGGCGGTGTCACCGGACTGGGTGAACGCCACCAGGCCCTTGCCGCCGAGGAAGTCCGCGATCTCGCAGGCGGCACGGGCGACCGAACCACCCTGCGTGCGCGGCTTCTTGCCCGGGACCAGCGGCTGGAGCCCCTTGGACAGCAGCTCCTGCTCGGCCGCCTGGACGATCTTCGACATCGTCTTGACGGTCTCGATCGGATACGCGCCCACGCTCGACTCGGCGGACAGCATGACCGCATCGGCGCCGTCCAGGATCGCGTTGGCCACGTCGGAGGCCTCGGCGCGGGTCGGCCGGGAGTTGGTGATCATCGACTCCATCATCTGGGTCGCCACGATCACCGGCTTGGCGTTACGGCGGCACAGCTCGATCAGGCGCTTCTGCACCATCGGGACCTTCTCGAGCGGGTACTCGACGGCCAGGTCGCCGCGCGCGACCATCACACCGTCGAACGCCATCACGACGTCCTCCATGTTCGCCACCGCCTGCGGCTTCTCCACCTTGGCGATGACCGGGACGCGGCGGCCCTCCTCGTCCATGACCCGGTGGACGTCGTGCACGTCCTTGGCGTCCCGGACGAAGGACAGGGCCACCAGGTCGCAGCCTATGCGCAGCGCGAAGCGCAGGTCCTCGACGTCCTTCTCGGACAGCGCCGGGACGTTGACGGCCGCGCCGGGCAGGTTGATGCCCTTGTGGTCGGAGATGACGCCGCCCTCGATGACGATCGTCCTGACCCGCGCGCCCTCGACGTCCAGCACCTTCAGCTCGACGTTGCCGTCGTTGATCAGGATCTGGTCGCCGCGCGCGACGTCGCCGGGCAGACCCTTGTAGGTCGTCCCGCAGATCGTCTTGTCGCCCGGGACGTCCTCGGTGGTGATGGTGAACTCGTCACCGCGCACCAGCTCGACCGGCCCCTCGGCGAAGGTCGCGAGGCGGATCTTCGGGCCCTGCAGGTCGGCGAGGACACCGACGGCCCGGCCGGTCTCCTTGGCGGCGGCCCGGACCCGGTCGTACCGCCCCTGGTGCTCGGCGTGCGTGCCGTGGCTGAAGTTGAAGCGGGCCACGTTCATGCCGGCCTCGATCAGCGCGACCAGTTGCTCGTGGGAGTCGACCGCGGGGCCGAGAGTGCAGACGATTTTCGAACGGCGCATGGGGGCGATCCTATCGGTTTGTTTCGCTGCGGAATATTCCGTCTGGCGGAAAATACAAAAGGGCGGGATGTCGCTCAGGTGAGGTTCTGTGACCCCTTTACCAGCGCGTACGTCTGTGTCGCGATCTCCAGTTCCTCGTCGGTCGGCACGACCGCCACGGCCACCCTCGCGTCCTCGGGCGAGATCAGTCGCGGTGCGTCGCCGCGTACGGCGTTCAGCTCGCTGTCCACCGCCAGGCCCAGCTCCTCCAGGCCCGCCACCGCAGCTTCCCGCACGGGCGCCGCGTTCTCGCCGACCCCGGCCGTGAACGCGATCGCGTCCACCCGGCCGAGTACCGCGTAATAGGCGCCGATGTACTTCTTCAGGCGGTGAATGTAGATGTCGAAGGCGAGTTGCGCCTGTGCCGCATCCTCGCCGCCCGCATCGATCCGGCGGCGGATCTCCCGCATGTCGTTGTCCCCGCACAGACCGATCAGCCCGCTCTTCTTGTTGAGAAGAGTGTCGATCTCGTCTGCGGACATTCCGCCAACACGCATCAAATGGAAGATGACGGCCGGGTCCATGTCTCCGGAACGCGTACCCATCACGAGCCCCTCCAGCGGCGTCAGCCCCATGGAGGTGTCCACGCACCGGCCGCCCCTGACCGCCGAGGCGGACGCCCCGTTGCCGAGGTGCAGCACGATGACGTTCACGTCCTCGGGGGCCCTGCCGAGCAGCTGAGCCGTGGCCCGGGAGACGTAGGCGTGCGAGGTGCCGTGGAAGCCGTAGCGCCGGATGCGGTGCTCGTCGGCGGTCTGCACGTCGATCGCGTAGCGGGCGGCGGACTCCGGCATCGTCGTGTGGAACGCGGTGTCGAAGACGGCGACCTGGGGCAGGTCGGGGCGCAGTGCCTGGGCCGTACGGATGCCGGTCAGGTTGGCCGGGTTGTGCAGCGGGGCGACCGGGATCAGCCGCTCGATCTCGGCGAGCACGGTGTCGTCGACGACCGTCGGCTCGGTGAAGTGCTTCCCGCCGTGCACGACCCGGTGGCCTATCGCCGCCAGCTCGGGCGAGTCGAGACCGAGGCCGTCCTTGGCCAGTTCCGCCGACACGGCCTTCAGGGCGGCCTCGTGGTCGGCGATCGGCCCCGTCCACTCCCGGGTCTCGGTGCCCGTCGGGGTGTGCTTCAGGCGGGAGGTCTCCTCGCCGATCCGCTCGACGAGGCCCACCGCGAGCCGGCTGCTGTCGAGCATGTCGAGCAGCTGGTACTTCACCGACGAGGAGCCGGAGTTGAGGACGAGGACTCGCGTAGAAGGGGTCGAGCGCAGCTCGTCCGATAGGGCGGTGGTGGGAGACGGGCGGGACGAACTCACAGCTGGGATGCCTTCTGGTCGGAGGACTGGGCCTGGATCGCCGTGATGGCGACGGTGTTGACGATGTCCTGGACGAGGGCGCCCCGGGACAGGTCGTTGACCGGCTTGCGCAGGCCCTGGAGCACCGGGCCGACGGCGATCGCGCCGGCCGAGCGCTGCACGGCCTTGTACGTGTTGTTGCCGGTGTTGAGGTCGGGGAAGATCAGCACGCTGGCCTGCCCCGCGACCTCGGACTCGGGCAGCTTGGTCGCGGCGACCGTCGGCTCCACGGCGGCGTCGTACTGGATCGGCCCCTCGATCTTCAGGTCGGGCCGACGCGAGCGGACCAGCTCGGTCGCCTCGCGCACCTTGTCGACGTCGGCACCCGAGCCGGACGTACCCGTGGAGTACGACAGCATCGCGATCCGCGGCTCCACACCGAACCGGGCGGCCGTGGACGCCGACTGGATGGCGATGTCGGCGAGCTGCTCGGCGTTGGGGTCGGGGTTGACCGCGCAGTCGCCGTAGACGAGCACCTTGTCGGCGAGGCACATGAAGAAGACCGAGCTGACGATCTTCGCGTCCGGCTTGGTCTTGATGATCTCGAACGCGGGCCGGATGGTCGCGGCCGTGGAGTGCACGGACCCGGACACCATGCCGTCGGCGAGGCCCTCCTGGACCATCAGGGTGCCGAAGTAGTTCACGTCGGAGACGACGTCGTAGGCCAGCTCCACGGTCACGCCCTTGTGGGCGCGCAGCGCCGCGTACTTCTCGGCGAAGGCGTCACGCAGCTCGCTGGTGGCCGGGTCGATCAGCTGGGCGTCGCCGAGGTCGATGCCGAGGTCGGCGGCCTTCTTGCGGATCTGGTCGACGGGGCCGAGCAGCGTGAGGTCGCAGACCCGGCGGCGCAGCAGCACCTCGGCGGCGTGCAGTACGCGCTCCTCGGTGCCCTCCGGCAGCACGACCCGCCGCATGTCGGAGCGGGCCTGTTCGAGCAGCTTGTGCTCGAACATCATCGGCGTCACACGGTCGCTGCTCGGGGCGCTCACCCGCTTCAGCAGATCCCCGGTCTCCACGTACCGCTCGAACAGGCCGAGCGCGGTCTCCGCCTTGCGCGGGGTGGCCGCGTTGAGCTTGCCCTCCAGGGAGAACAGCTGCTCGGCGGTGGGGAAGCTGTTGCCGGGCACCGACAGCACCGGGGTGCCCGGGGCGAGGCGGGCGGCGAGGGTGAGGATGTCGTCGCTCGGCACCTCGTTCAGGGTGAGCAGGACACCCGCTATCGGCGGGGTGCCGGCGCTGTGCGCGGCGAGCGATCCGACGACCAGGTCGGCGCGGTCGCCGGGGGTGACGACCATGCAGCCGGGGGTCAGGGCGCCCAGGAAGTTCGGCAGCATCGCCCCGCCGAAGACGAAGCCGAGCGCGTCACGGGCCAGTCCCGAGTCGTCGCCGAGCAGCACCTTGCCGCCCAGGGCCTGCGAGATCTGGGCGACCGTCGGGGCGGACAGGGCCGGCTCGTCGGGCAGGACGTAGCAGGGCACGGGCAGCCGGTCCGTCAGCCGCCGGGCGATCTCGTCGCGGTCCTCGCGGGCGACCCGGTTGGCGACCATGGCGAGGACGTCGCAGCCCAGCCCGTCATAGACGCGGTAGGCGTTGCGGGTCTCGGCGAGCACCGACTCGGCGGCCTGCTTGCGCCCGCCCACGACGGGGATGACCGAGGCGCTGAACTCGTTGGCGAGCCGGGCGTTGAGGGACAGCTCGTCCGGCAGCTGGGTGTCGGCGAAGTCGGTGCCGAGGACGAGGACGACGTCGTAGTCCCGTGCGACGAGATGGAACCGGTCGACGAGCGTGGACACCAGCTCGTCCGTCCCCCGTTCGGCCTGCAGCGCGGAGGCCTCGTGGTAGTCCATGCCGTAGACCGTCGCCGGGTCCTGGGACAGCCGGTAGCGGGCGCGCAGCAGCTCGAAGAGGCGGTCGGGCCCGTCGTGGACGAGGGGGCGGAAGACGCCGACGCGGTCCACCTGCCGGGTCAGGAGCTCCATGACTCCCAGTTCGACGACCTGGCGGCCGTCGCCACGGTCGATACCGGTCACGTACACGCTGCGCGTCACGCGTGCTCTCCGTTTCGTCTCAGTCACAAAAATCGCCCACCGAGGTGAGCAGAACCCTCTTGACAATACCTCTGGCCGTAGATAAGGCGCCCGTCAAGACATCGTCGTGCTGAGGGCCTGAGGGACGTGAAACAATCGGCAGTGGCTCACCGGTATCGACAGCGACCTGGAGACACAGCACGATGCGCATCGGAGTTCTCACCGCAGGCGGCGACTGCCCCGGCCTGAACGCCGTGATCCGGTCGGTCGTGCACCGCGCGGTCGACAACTACGGCGACGAGGTCATCGGCTTCGAGGACGGTTACGCGGGCCTGCTGGACGGCCGCTACCGCAGCCTCGACCTGAACGCGGTCAGCGGCATCCTGGCCCGCGGCGGCACCATCCTCGGCTCCTCCCGCCTGGAACGCGACCGCCTGCGCGAAGCCTGCGAGAACGCGGCCGACATCGTCAGCGACTTCGGCATCGACGCGCTGATCCCGATCGGCGGCGAGGGCACGCTGACGGCGGCCCGGATGCTGAGCGACGCCGGTCTGCCGGTGGTCGGCGTACCGAAGACGATCGACAACGACATCTCGTCGACCGACCGGACGTTCGGCTTCGACACGGCGGTGGGTGTCGCCACCGAGGCCATGGACCGCCTCAAGACCACCGCCGAGTCCCACCAGCGCGTGATGGTCGTCGAGGTCATGGGCCGGCACGCCGGCTGGATCGCGCTGGAGTCCGGCATGGCGGCGGGCGCGCACGGCATCTGTCTGCCGGAGCGTCCCTTCGACCCGGCCGATCTCGTGAAGATGGTCGAGGAGCGCTTCGCCCGCGGCAAGAAGTTCGCGGTGATCTGCGTCGCCGAGGGCGCCCACCCCGCCGACGGCACCATGGACTACGGCAAGGGTGAGATCGACCAGTACGGCCACGAGCGCTTCCAGGGCATCGGTACGGCACTGGCGTACGAGCTGGAGCGGCGGCTCGGCAAGGAGGCCAAGCCGGTCATCCTCGGCCACGTCCAGCGCGGCGGCTCCCCGACCGCGTACGACAGGGTGCTCGCCACCCGCTTCGGCTGGCACGCGGTGGAGGCCGCGCACCAGGGCCGGTTCGGCCGGATGACCGCGCTGCGCGGCAACGACATCGTCATGGTGCCGCTCGCGGAGGCGGTGACCGAGCTGAAGACGGTGCCGAAGGACCGGATGGACGAGGCTGAGTCCGTCTTCTAGTACGGCTGTGGCGTGCTTCTCTCGACCGTCGTCCAGAAGTGCTCGACGATCCGGTCGAGGAAGTCGCGGCCGTGGTCACCGGCGTCGCCGCTGCCGCCGCCCCAGCTGAGGGTGGCGACCATCTGCCCCTGGTAGTCCTGGTGCAGCTGCTGAAGGGTGGCCTCCAGCAGGCCCCGGTCCAGGGGCACGATCTTGCCCACCGGACGGACGTACGCCTGCCAGCGCGTGGTCACGGCACTGCGCAGCAGGTCGGCCAGCTTGGCCTCGCGGCCGGTGACGGTGACGAAGTCCGGCAGGCCCAGGTCGAGGACGCCGGCCAGGGCAGTGGTCTGCCGCTCGGTGCCACGCCACTCGCCGTCCTCCTCCATCCGCAGATATGCGAGGAGTTCGAGCCCGACACCGCGGGCGACGTCCTCCGGGGCGAGCCCGCGGGAGATGCGGTGCTCGCGCAGTGTCCGCGGTCTGCCGATGAGTTCAGCCGGTGAGCACCACAACACACCTGCGAGGGCGGTGAGTTCGGGGCTGCTGGGGTTGGCGGTCCCGCGTTCCCAGGCGATGACGAGGTCCGGGGTGACGTACGGCAGGCCGTACGAGGCACGCAGGTCGTAGGCGACGTGTTCGGGCCCCATGCCGAGGGCGGCACGGAGCCGGCGGGCGGCGGGGGCGTTGAAGGGGGGACCGGGCTGGTTCGGTAGGGCTGGGGGTCGGCGCACGGGCACAAAGTAGGGGCGCGGGAGGGTGGTGACTACGGTCTGTTCGGCCAGGATCACGGATTGTAGGAAGATACGGTTTCGGTGGTGGATCCGGGGTGGCCGAAGATCGTCTGTCGGGGTGGGCCGGGTGATCGCGAGGATGGCGTCGGGCGGCCCGCGAGGGGCAGCCCGGGAGGAGGGTGTCCCGTGTACGAGGTGAACGGCAAGGTCGAGGGGCATGTGCGCGAGCGTCTGCTGGCCCCGAACTTCTGGCATCTGGCGACCGTCGGCCCCGACGGGGCGCCGCAGGTGTCGCCCATGTGGGCGGACCTCGAAGGTGAGTACGTCATGGTCAACACCGCGATCGGGCGCGTGAAGGAGGAGAACCTGCGGCGCAATCCCAACGTTTCGCTGTCCCACCACGACCCCGGGAATCCCTACGACCGGGTGGAGATCCGGGGGCGGGTGGTGCGGTTCGTGGAGGGGGAGGAGGCGGAACGGTCGATGGACCGGCTGACGCGGAAGTACATCGGGGAGGAGCGGTATCCGTGGCTGCTGCCGGGCGAGCGGCGGGTGATGCTGCTGATCGAGCCGGTGAAGGTGCGGCGGATTGTGGGCGTGGAGCCGTTTCGGGCGGGGGTGTTGCCGGAGGGCTGATCAGAGGGTGCCCAACTCTCACCCCTTGACCGCTCCACCCAGGGCAAATCCCCCACCCAACCGCCGCGCCACCAGCACGTACAGCAGAATCACGGGCGTCGAGTAGATGATCGAGAACGCGGCCAACTGCCCGTACACCACCGTCCCCCGGTTCCCGAAGAACTCATTGATGCTCACGGCCGCCGGCATCTGATCCGGCGTGAGCAGCAGCATGAACGGGACGAAGAAGTTCCCCCACATCATCACGAACGAGAACACCGTCACCACCGCCACTCCCGGCCCCATCAGCGGCAGCACGATCCGCACCAGCGACTGAAGCGACGACGCACCGTCCGTCCAGGCCGCCTCCTCCAGCTCCTTCGGTACGCCGTCCATGAAGTTCTTCATCAGCCAGATCGCGAACGGCAGTTGAGAGGCCGCGAAGAAGAAGATCGTGCCCTGCATGGTGTCGATCAGGTTCACCTGCACGAACAGGGCGTACACCGGGACCATGATCGCCGTGATGGGCAGGCTCGTCGCGAAGAGGATCGTGAGGAGGAACGGGCGGTTGAGGCGGGACCGGAACCGCGACAGCGGGTAAGCGGCGAGGGCGGCGCAGGCCACCGTCAGCAGCGTGCCGCCGCCGCACAGGAGCAGGCTGTTGAGCAGCGGCGTGAACGTGACGTCCGGGGTCAGGACCGCGTCGAAGTTGTCCAGGGTCAGGCCGTCCGGGAGCTTCACCTGGAGATTCGCGTTCGTGTCCAGTGAGGACAGGAGCACCCACAGCAGGGGGAGGGAGAAGGCGGCGGCCACCACCAGGAGGCCGGCGTCGGCGGCCAGGCGGTGGCGCGTGCGGCGTGACATGGGTCAGACCTCCGTTCGCAGCAGGCGCAGGTAGACCACCGAGAACAACGAGCCCACCACCAGGAGCAGCAGGGCGACCGCGGTGCCGTAGCCGATCATGCTCTTCTGGAAGGCCTCCTCGTACATGAAGAGGGGGAGGGTCTGGCTCTTGCCTCCCGGGCCGCCCCTCGTCATCACCCAGATCAGGCCGAAGACGGACAGGGTCTGGAGGGTGATCAGCATCAGGTTCGTGCCGATGGAGCGGCGGATCATCGGGAGCGTGATGTGCCACAGGCGGCGCCAGCCGCCCGCGCCGTCGACCTCCGCCGCCTCCGTGATCTCCTTCGGGATCTCGTTGAGCGCCGCCGAGTAGACCAGCATCGAGAAGGCCGTGCCGCGCCAGACGTTCGCGAAGGACACCGCCAGGATCGGGAGCGTGAACAGCCAGTTCTGGGACGGGAGATGGAGCCAGTCCAGGATGGCGTTCAGGGTGCCCTCCCGGCGGAAGAAGGCGTAGAGGAGGAAGCCGGCGACGACCTCCGGGAGTACCCACGCCGTGATGACGATGCTGCCGACCAGCGTGCGTACGGGCTTCGAGGCACGCTGCATCAGCGCCGCCAGCGCCAGACCCAGCGTGTTCTGGCCGATCAGCGCCGAGACGACCGTGAAGACCAGGGTCAGCCACACCGCGTTGAGGAACGCCTCGTCCCCGAACGCCGTACGGAAGTTCTCGAAGCCGATGAACGACTCCTCGGCTTGCCCGGTGAGTTGGAGGTCGGTGAACGCGATGTAGGCGCAGTACGCGATCGGGCTCGCCAGGAAGAGGAGCAGGAGGACTACGGCGGGGGTGAGGGGGAGGGCGCGGAGGAGGGACCGGGAGCGATGCGTGGAGCTGGGGGTGGCCGGGCCCTGCCTCTTGGTGAGGGCGGGGCCCGGGTCCGTGGCGCGGGCGGTCGTCATGCGCGGGCGCTCACTTCTCGGTCACCTGGCCGTCCGCCGCCGTTTTCAGCTCCTCGTCGTAGCCCTTCGCCGCTTCCTCCACCGACATGTCGCCCGTCGTCACACCCTCCATCGCCTCCTGGATCGCGGTGGAGACCTTCGGATACGCCGGGTAGGCGGGCCGGTAGTGGGTGGTGGCGACCAGGTCGGTGAAGAACTTGATGCCGGGCTGCGCCTGTACGTACGCCGGGTCGGCCGCTACGTCCTTGCGGACCGCGATGCCCGAGTTGGCGATGTACCACTTCTGGGCGTTCGCCTTCGTCTGCATCGTCTCGATGAACTTGAACGCCAGGTCGGGGTTGGCCGCCTTGGCCGGGATCGCCCACGTCCAGCCGCCGGACATGCTCACCTTGCCGGGGGACTGGCCCTGCTGCGTGGGCATGTAGGCGAGGCCCAGCTTCTGAGACCACTCGGGCCACTCGTGCCCGCTGCCCTCCAGCCAGTCCTGCGGCAGCCAGGAGCCGTCGAGGTTGATGCCGAGTTTGCCCTGGGGGAGGAGTTCACCGCGGACGCGGGTGCCGAAGTTCGGGTCGAGGGCGTCGGAGACATCGGGGCCGAGCTTCTCCTTGTAGACCGTCTCGACGAACGCGAGGGCGTCCTTGAAGCCCTGGCTGCCGGCGATCCACTTCTTGGACTTCTCGTCGTAGAGCGGGTCCGTCGTCCCCTCGTTGGTGCCGTAGAGGAGCATCTGGAAGCCCTGCATGGTGGCGGCCTCGCCGGCGGGTTTGCCGGTGTAGACGTTGAGGGGTGTGACGCCGGGCACCTTCTGCTTGATCGTGCGGGCGGCTTCGAGGACGTCGTCCCAGTTCTTCGGCTGCCAGTCGGTCGGCAGGCCGGCCTTCTCGAAGATGCCCTTGTCGAACCAGAGGCCCCGGGTGTCGGTGCCGTCCGGGACGCCGTACGTCTTCCCGTCCTCGCCCTTGGCCGCGGCCTTCGCCGTGTCGATGAACTGGTTCCAGTCCTTCCACTTGGCGAGGTAGGGGTCGAGGGGCCTCAAGTAGCCGCTGGTGATGTCGGAGTTGATGAGGAAGGTGTCCTCGTAGACGAGGTCCGGGGCCGTCTTCGGGGAGCGGAGCATCTGCTGGACCTTGGTGTAGTACTCCGAGTCCGGGGCCTTGATCGGGACGAGCTCGACCTTCTTGCCGGGGTTCTCCTTCTCGAACTGCTTCTTGATATCCGCGAGGAACGTGTCCATCACCTTGACGGAGTTGTCCGTGGACTGCTTGAAGGAGACCTTCACGGTGTCCGGGTCACTGCCGGATCCGCTGCCGCAGGCGGTGAGGGAGGCGGCGGTGAGGGCGAGTGCGGTGGCGAGCAGAACGGCGGTGGGACGCACGGACATGACCTCCTACGGGCACACTTCGTTGTGGCGCCGGGATGGCTGCCCGGTGAACGTAAGAGGAGTGGTCTAGTCAGGTCAATGCGTCTGCGGCGGATTGTGATCCGGCCGCCCCGCAACCCTCCGACGACTACTGCCCCTTGACCCACCGATACTGCAACTCCGGCCGCCCCACGGCCCCGTACTGAGGACTCCGCACGGCCCTGCCCGCATCCACCAGATGCTCCAGGTACCGCCGAGCCGTGATCCTCGAGATCCCCACCGCTTCCGCGACCCCCGTCGCCGTGAGCCCGTCGGCGCAGTCCCGCAGGGCCACCGTCACCCGCTCCAGCGTCGGTGCGCTCAACCCCTTCGGCAGCGCCGCCGGTGTCGGTGCCCGCAGGGTCGCCAGTGCGCGGTCGACCTCGTCCTGGCCGCTGGCCTCGCCCGCCGCACCCCGGAACTCCGCGTACCGCACCAGACGGTCCCGCAGCGTCGCGAAAGTGAACGGCTTCAGGACGTACTGGACGACCCCGAGCGACACTCCCTCCCGCACCACCGCCAGATCCCGCGCCGACGTCACCGCTATCACGTCCGCGTGATAGCCCGCCGCCCGCAGCGAGCGAGCCAGTTGCAGTCCGTGCACGTCCGGCAGGTGCAGGTCGAGCAGCAGCAGGTCCACCGGCGTTCGCTCCAGCGTGCGCCGTGCCTGCGCTCCCGTTTGCGCCTTGCCGATCGCGACGAAGCCCGGCACCCGGCCGACGTACATCACATGTGCGTCGGCGGCGACCGGATCGTCCTCCACGACCAGGACGCGGATCGGCTCCTGAAGTGTCATGCCCGGCCTCCCGACGCCGCCCCGCCCGCGGCGGACCGCTCCCGCAACGGCAACCGCACCTCGAACTCCGCCCCGCCCCCGTCGGCCTCCGCCACCGACAGCGACCCGGCATGCCGGTGCACCGCCTGCCGTACCAGGGCCAGGCCCAGGCCGCGTCCGCCCGGACCGGCCGGCTTGGTGGAGAACCCGCGCTGGAACACCGCCTCCGCGTGCTCCGGGTCCACTCCCGCCCCGGTGTCCGACACCCGCAACACCAGCTCACCGCTCTCCGCGACCGCCGACACGGTCACCCGGGCCGGCACGCTGCCCTGGGCCGCGTCCACCGCGTTGTCGATCAGGTTGCCGAGGATCGTCACCAGGTCCCGGGCCGGCAGGCTCTCCGGCAGCAGCCCGTCGTCCAGCCGGCTGTCCTGAGTCACGACCAGCTCCACACCGCGCTCGTTGGCCTGCGCGGTCTTGCCGAGCAGCAGCGCGGCCAGGACCGGCTCGCCCACCGCCGCCACCACCTGGTCCGTCAGCGCCTGCGCCAGTTCCAGCTCGGCGGTCGCGAAGTCGACCGCCTCCTCCACCCGCCCCAGCTCGATCAGCGACACGACCGTGTGCAGCCGGTTCGCCGCCTCGTGCGCCTGGGAGCGCAGCGCCTGGGTGAAGCCCCGCTCCGAGTCCAGCTCGCCCATCAGCGACTGGAGCTCGGTCACGTCCCGCAACGTCACGACCGTCCCCCGCCGCTCCCCGCCCGACACCGGCGAGGTGTTCACCACCAGCACCCGGTCCGCCGTCAGATGCACCTCGTCCACCCGTGGCTCCGACGCCAGCAGCGCCCCGGTCAGCGGCGCCGGCAGTCCGATCTCGGCCACCGATCTGCCCACGACATCCTCGGTCACCCCGAGCAGCTCCCGCCCTCCGTCGTTGATCAACGCGATCCGGTACTGCCCGTCCAGCATCAGCAGTCCCTCGCGTACGGCGTGCAGCGCGGCCTGATGGTAGTCGTGCATACGGCTGAGCTCGGCCGCGTTCATGCCGTGGGTGTGGCGGCGCAGCCGGGCGTTGATGACATACGTGCCGACCGCGCCGAGCGCGAGGGCGCCGCCGGCGACCCCGAGCAGGGCGGTCAGCTGGCCCTGGACGCGTTCACTGATCGCCTCGACCCGGATGCCGGCGCTGACCAGGCCGACGACCTTCCCCCCGTCCTCGATCGGGGTGACCGCGCGGACCGACGGGCCGAGCGTGCCGGTGTAGGTCTCGGTGAACGACTCGCCCTTCAGCGCGGGCTCGATATGGCCGAGGAAGCGCTGGCCTATCTCGTTCTCGTTGGGGTGGGTCCAGCGGATGCCGCGGGGATTCATGATCGTGACGAAGTCGACCTCCGTGTCCCGCATGACGCGCAGCGCGTACGGCTGGAGGGCGGCCGTGGGATCGGAGGTGCGGATCGCCGCCCGGGTGGAGGGCGCGTCGGCGACCGCCCGCGCCACGGCCATGGCCTGGCGGCCCGCGGCCCCCTCGGCCTGGTTGCGGTCGCTGACGTACGTGAACAGCGCGTATCCGGCAACGAGCACCGCGATGAGCACGGCCTGCATGGCGAACAGCTGACCGGCCAGGCTGCGAGGTCGCGGGATACGGATGCGCATGTCGTCAGTGTGCCCCCCACGTTAAGTACGAACTAAATGAACGGAAGGGTGACCGCCCTCACAGGGCGGGAGATAGTCACCGCATCGCGGGAGTGCGTCTCCCGGACTTTCCAAGCTCCAGATCCCCCGGACGTGAGCCGCACGCCGGTGATGCCGATGACGTCGTCAAGGAGGGCAGTCGTGACCAGTACAGCCGATACGGCACCTGCCAAGCCCGCCAAGCGGGACCGCACCCACTATCTCTACATCGCGGTGATCATCGCGGTCGCGCTCGGCATCGTCGTAGGCCTGGCCGCGCCCGACTTCGCCGTCGATCTGAAGCCGATAGGCACCGGCTTTGTGAACCTGATCAAGATGATGATCTCGCCGATCATCTTCTGCACGATCGTGCTCGGGATCGGTTCGGTGCGGAAGGCCGCCAAGGTCGGTGCGGTGGGCGGCATCGCCCTGATCTACTTCACGGTGATGTCGCTGGTGGCCCTCGCCATCGGCCTGGTCGTCGGCAACATCGTGGAGCCCGGCACGGGCCTCGCGGTGACCGACGCGATCAGGGAGACCGGTCACGCACAGGTCGACGCCGAGGCCAAGGACACCACCGAGTTCCTGCTCGGCATCATCCCGACCACGATCGTCTCCGCCTTCACCGGCGGTGAGGTCCTCCAGACCCTGCTGGTCGCCCTGCTCGCCGGGTTCGCCCTGCAGGCCATGGGGCCGGCGGGACAGCCGATCCTGCACGCCGTGGAGCACATCCAGCGCCTTGTCTTCCGTATCCTCGCCATGATCATGTGGGCCGCGCCGATCGGTGCCTTCGGTGCCATCGCCGCCGTCACCGGGTCCGCGGGCGTGGACGCACTGAAGAGCCTCGCCGTGCTAATGCTCGGCTTCTACGTGACCTGCTTCCTCTTCGTCTTCATCGTGCTCGCCGCGCTGCTGCGGATCGTCTCCGGCCTGAACATCCTCACGCTGTTCAAGTACCTGGGCCGCGAGTTCCTGCTGATCCTGTCCACCTCCTCCTCCGAGTCCGCGCTGCCGCGGCTGATCGCGAAGATGGAGCACGTGGGCGTCAGCAAGCCGGTGGTCGGCATCACCGTCCCGACCGGCTACTCCTTCAACCTCGACGGCACGATGATCTACATGACCATGGCGTCCCTCTTCATCGCCGACGCCATGGGCACGCCGATGTCCCTCGGTGAGCAGATCCCGCTGCTGCTCTTCCTGCTGGTCGCGTCCAAGGGCGCGGCAGGTGTCACCGGCGCCGGTCTGGCGACGCTGGCCGGCGGTCTGCAGTCGCACAAGCCCGCCCTGGTGGACGGCATCGGCCTCATCGTCGGCATCGACCGCTTCATGAGCGAGGCCCGCGCCCTGACCAACTTCGCGGGCAACGCCGTCGCCACGGTCCTGATCGGCACCTGGACCAAGGAGATCGACAAGGAGCGCATGAACGAGGTGCTCTCCGGCCGGCTGCCGTTCGACGAGACGACGCTGCTGGACGACGGTCACGGCACGGCACCGGACGACACCACCGACGTGCCCGAGCCGCGCGCGGGCGAGGAGAAGGAACTCGCGAAGGCGTAGCCGCTGCGCCGGGCGGGCCCGTGATGGTCCCGCCCCCTCGACCGCCGGGCGGTCAGGCCCTCCCCCCGTAGGCCTGGCCGCCCGGCCCTTTTCGATCCTCTGGCGGCCTTGCCCTGACGTCGGCGTCAAGGCTTACGTTCGTACGCATGCGAATCGGCGAGCTGGCCGAACGGGCCGGGACCACCACGCGGACACTCAGGTACTACGAGTCGCGGGGGCTGCTGCCCGCGCGGCGCGACACCAACGGATACCGGACGTACGACGAGCAGGACCTCAAGCTGCTCCGGCAGATCAGGACCCTGCAGGACTTCGGGTTCGGCCTGGAGGAGACCCGGCCCTTCGTGGAGTGTCTGCGGGCCGGGCACCCGGAGGGCGACTCGTGTCCCGCGTCGCTCGCGGTGTACCGGCGCAAGCTGGACGAGCTCGACGCGCTGATCGCGGAGCTGGGCGCGGTACGGGCGACGGTGGCCCGGCAGCTAGCGCGCGCCGAGAGGGCGCGGGCGAAGCTGGCCGACGAGGCGGTGGTTCCGGGCGGCCCGGAACCGGTGTGCGAACTGGGAGGGCAGACGCGGTGATCAGGGCAGCGGGTGTGGCCGAGGTGACGGACGCGGATTTCGACGACGAGGTGCTCGGGGCGGAGCTGCCGGTGCTGGTGGAGTTCACCGCGGACTGGTGCCCGCCGTGCCGGCAGATGAGTCCGGTGCTGAGCGCGCTCGCGGCGCAGGAGAGCGAGCGGCTGAAGGTGGTCCAGCTGGACGTGGACACCAACCCGGAGACGACGAACGCGTACAAGGTGCTGTCCATGCCGACGTTCATGGTGTTCCGCGACGGTGAGCCCGTGAAGTCGATGGTGGGCGCGCGGCCGAAGCGCCGGCTGCTGGAGGAGCTGTCCGACGTGCTGTGACCTCGGCGAACGTAAAGAAATCCCCCGGGCAATTGCGCCCGGGGGATTTCTCTGCGTATATTCAATGGTTCGCGACTTCATGGAAATGCAGTCGCAAGGAAGCGTAATAGGGCAAGTATATCCGGGTGGGAGCGGAATTGTCAAACATGGATTCGTCAAACGTCGACTTTCCAGACGATGAAATGCGCCGCGAGCAGGAATTCATCGACGACCTGTACGCGCGTGTCGACGCGCTGCGCGGCGACGCCGAGCACTCCGTCACGGACGCGCTCGCACAGGGCGACAAGCCGATGCAGGCCCGCCTGGAGCGGGACATCCTCGTCGCCGAGCGGTCCGGGCTGCTCGCCGCGCTGAACGCCGTGGACGGCTCGCTCTGCTTCGGCCGGATCGACCTGACCTCCGGCGTCCGCCACCACATCGGCCGTATCGGCCTGCGCGCCGCCGACGCCGACCGCACGCCGATCCTGATCGACTGGCGTGCCGCCGTCGCCCGTCCCTTCTACCTGGCGACCGGCCACACCCCGATGGGCCTGCGCCGCCGCCGGCACATCACCACCGACGGCCGCCGCGTCACCGCCCTGCACGACGAGTTCCTCGACGTCGGTGACGCCACCAGGACCGGCTACGAGGACCCCAGCGGGGACGACGTACTGCTGGCCGCGCTGAACTCCGCGCGCACCGGCCGGATGACGGACATCGTGCAGACCATCCAGGCCGAACAGGACGAGATCATCCGCGCCCCGTACCGCGGAGTACTGGTCGTCGAGGGCGGCCCCGGCACCGGCAAGACGGCGGTGGCCCTGCACCGGGCCGCGTATCTCCTCTACGAGTACCGGGAGCTGCTCGCCAAACGGGCCGTCCTGATCGTCGGCCCCAACCCGGCGTTCCTCGGCTACATCGGCGAGGTACTGCCCTCCCTCGGCGAGACCGGCGTACTGCTGGCGACGGTCGGTGAGCTGTTCCCCGGCGTGAAGGCGACGGCGACCGACACCCCCGAGGCGGCCGCCGTGAAGGGCCGCGCCGAGATGGCCGACGTGCTCGCCGCCGTCGTACGGGACCGGGAGGCGCTGCCCGACCCGGTGATCGCGATCGAGCACGACCGCGAGATCCTGATGCTCGACGACGGCCTGGTGAGCGTCGCCCGGGAGCGCACCCGCGCCGCCAAGCTGGCGCACAACGCCGCCCGCGAGCACTTCGAGGGCCACATCCTCAACACGCTCACCGACATGGTCGCCGAACGCATCGGCACCGACCCCTACGACGGCTCGAACCTCCTCGACGCCAGTGACATCACCCAGATCCGCGACGAACTCGCCGAGAACCCCGAGGTCTGGTCCGCCATCGACCAGCTGTGGCCGGTCCTCACCCCGCAGCGGCTTGTCGCGGACTTCCTCGCCGCGCCGGAGGAGTACGTCAGCGACGCGGACGCCGCCGCCATCCGCCGACCGGTCACCCGGGCGTGGACGGTGGCGGACGTACCGCTGCTCGACGAGGCCGCCGAACTCCTCGGCGAGGACGACCGGGCGGCCCGGGCGCGCGCGGAACGCGAACGGCAGCGGCAGGTGTCGTACGCCCAGGGCGTGCTGGACGTGTCGTACGCCTCCCGCACATACGAGTTCGAGGACAAGGAGGACAGTGATCCCGACGCCTCCGAGGTGCTGTCCGCGCACGACATCATCGACGCCGAACGGTTCGCCGAACGGCACGAGGAGGACGACCACCGCAGCGCCGCCGAGCGCGCGGCGGCCGACCGTACCTGGGCGTTCGGGCACATCATCGTCGACGAGGCGCAGGAGCTGTCCCCGATGGCGTGGCGGCTGCTCATGCGGCGCAGCCCGACCCGCTCCATGACCCTGGTCGGCGACCCCGTCCAGACCGCGGAGGCGGCGGGCGTGGGTTCCTGGTCGAAGATCCTCCAGCCGTACGTCGAGGACCGCTGGGACCACACCCGCCTCGGCGTCAACTACCGCACGCCCGCCGAGATCATGGACCTCGCGGCGGCCGTCGTACGCGCGGAGCACCCGGACTTCGAGCCGCCCCGTTCCGTACGGTCGACAGGGGTACGCCCCTGGGTCCGCGCCACCGACGACCTGCCCGGCGCGGTCGCCAAGGCGGTCGGGGAGCTGACCCCGGCCGAGGGCCGCCTCGCGGTGATCGCGCCACGCGACCTGCACCGGCGGCTGGCCGCCCGGCTGGACGGTGTGACGGCGGGTGCCGAGCCCGACCTGACGCAGACGGTCGTCCTGCTGGACCCGCGGCAGGCCAAGGGCCTGGAGTTCGACTCCGTCCTGGTCGTCGAGCCGGGGCGGTACGGGACCAGCGACCTGTATGTGGCCCTGACGCGGGCCACGCAGCGGCTGGGCGTGCTGCACACGGGGGCGCTGCCGCGGGCGTTGGCCGAGGCGTCGGCCGACTAGGGCCTGTCCGGCGGATCAGGTCGCGGAGAAGCAACGGTGACTGATCAGCGCAGGTGAGCGGGGTCTGGTGCGTCCAGCTGCAAGGCGGAGGAGGGAGTCGACGCGATGGGGGTCCCCCCGCTCGAGCGAAGTCGAGAGTGGGGGGAGTCGGCAACCGACGACAACGCCGCAGATGGGCGTGCCA
>NZ_JBQQCE010000280.1:0-12579 GCF_052245645.1 Streptomyces sp. KR55
CGGTACGCTCCGGGCGTGAGGCCGAGCAGCCGCCGGAAGGTGCGCCGCATCGTCTCGACCGAGCCGAAGCCACTGGCCCGGGCGACCACGTCGAGCGTGTCGCCGCCGCTCTCCAGCAGCGCCTGCGCCGCCTCCAGCCGTACCCGTTCCACGAACTCGGCTGCGGTCGTCCCGGTCTCGGCCCGGAACATCCGGGAAAGGTGACGCTCGCTGACTCCGGCGGTACGGGCCATGGAGGCGAGGGTGTGCTCGGCGCGCGGGTCTGCGGTGACCGCGTCCAGCACACGGCGCAGCACGGAGTCCGCCGGGTACTTCGCGCTCTGCCGCGCCGAGAACTGCGACTGCCCGCCCGGCCGGGCCATGAACACCACCAGCTGCCGGGCCGCCGCCCGCGCCACGTCCGCCCCGAGATCGTCCTCCACCAGCGACAACGCAAGATCGATTCCGGCGGTGATCCCGGCCGAGGTGATGAAGCGCCCGTCCCGCACGAAGATGGCGTCGCTGTCGACCTCGACGTCCCGGTAGCGGGCGGCGAGGTCCGCGGCGAGCCGCCAGTGCGTGGCCGCCCGCCGCCCGTCCAGCAGACCGGCGGCGGCCAGCGGGAAGGCGCCGGCGCAGATGCCGGCCACGGTGCGGGCACCGGCCGCCAGGTGCGTGACGCCGTCGATCAGCGGCGTATCGGCAACCGCCTCCCACCAGTCGGGGCGGCCGGGCACCATCAGTGTGTCGACCGGGAAGTCGACGTCCTTCACCGCCAGGTCAGGCACCAGCCGCACCCCGGCCGTCGCGGTCACCGGCTCGCCGTCCACGGACGCCGTGGTGATCCGGTAGGCCCCACCGTGCTCGTTCGCCGCGGCGTACACCTCCAGCGGTCCCGTGACGTCGAGGATCTGCACCCCGTCGAAGACGACCATCAGGACCTGGTGGGGCGGTGCCGTGCGCATACGTGGATCCTCGTGGGGCGGGCGCGGCGGGGCAAGCGGGCCGGTGGTGGTACGTCCGCTCGGGCCTGGTCCGTACGACCGGGGCCATAGGACCGTCCGAACCCGCTCGCCCCCCATGTGCTCAGGCCCGCTTCAGCCGCAGCGTCACCAGCTCGAACGGCCGCAACCGCAGCGCGATGGTGGCGCCGTCGCGCTGCGGTTCCGACGCGTCGGCCTGCGGGCGCTCCAGCAGATCCGTCACCGCGGCCGCCGCTACCTCGAACCCGGCGGTGAGCTTGGCGCGGACGCGACCGCCGTGCGCCTCGTGGAGGCGGACCACCACGTCGCCGCTGCCGTCGTCGGCCAGCTTGACGGCCGTGATCACGACGGCGTCCCGGTCGACCGAGACCAGCGGGGCGACCTCTCCGGCACCGGTCAGCCACCGCTCCGGCAGATTGATCCGCCAGCCCTCGCACACCGCGTCGCCGATGGCCGCTCCGGGCACCATCGCGTGCCGGAAGCGGTGGACGCCCTGGTCGGTCTCGGGGTCGGGGAAGCGCGGGGCGCGCAGCAGGGAGACGCGGACGGTGGTGGTCGTGCCTCCGTCGCCGTCGGTGCGGACCGTGCGGGTCACATCGTGGCCGTACGTCGAGTCGTTGACGATCGCCACACCCCAGCCGGGCTCCTCCAGGTGGACGAAGCGGTGGTTGCAGGCCTCGAACTTGGCCGCCTCCCATGAGGTGTTGGTGTGGGTGGGCCGGTGGAAGTGCCCGAACTGGGTCTCCGACGCGTACCGCTCGGCGTGCACGTCGAGCGGGAAGGCGAGCTTGAGGAACTTCTCCGTCTCGTGCCAGTCCACCTCCGTGTCCACCACCAGCCGCCGCTCCCCCGGCGCGAGCGAGAGCACCTGGGTGACACGCGACGCGCCGAAGGACCGTACGATCCGCACCGACACGCCGTCCGCGCCGGGGACGACCTCGTCGGCGTCGGTCAGGTCGGTGACCGTGTTGCGGTAGAACTCGTCGACGTCCCAGGCGTCCCACATGTTCGGGAAGTCGGGGTGGAGCTGGAGGAGGTTCGCGGCCCGGCCGGGGGCGATCGTCTCGCGGTCGGCCTGGCTGTCGTACGCCGACACGACCAGGCCCTGGGCATCGACCTCGATGCGCAGCAGCCCGTTGTCCAGGACGTGGCCGCCGTCCGGACGGGCGGCGAGCGTGGTCCGGCCCTTGGTGGTGGGCGCGGCTGCGCCGCCCGCAGGGACTCCGGCGCGGGCATGGGGGGCCGCGTTGAAGACGAGCGGGGTGGAGCCCTCGCCGGCCAGGGCGCGCTGGGCGGCGTCGATGATCCGGTTCAGCTCTTCGGCGAGCCGCTCGTAGGTACGGCGGGCCTCGCGGTGCACCCAGGCGATGGAGGAGCCGGGCAGGATGTCGTGGAACTGGTGCAGCAGCACCGTCTTCCAGATGCGGTCCAGGTCCTCGTAGGGGTAGGGGAATCCGGTGCGCACGGCCGCCGTGGCCGCCCACAGTTCGGCCTCGCGCAGCAGGTGTTCGCTGCGGCGGTTGCCCTGTTTGGTCCTGGCCTGGCTGGTGAGGGTGGCGCGGTGGAGTTCGAGGTAGAGCTCGCCGACCCAGACCGGCGGGTTCGGGTACTCGGCCTCCGCCTTGGCGAAGAAGTCCGCCGGGGTCTCCCAGGCGACGGTCGCCGAGCCTTCGAGGTCGCGCAGCCGGGCCGCCTTGGCGACCATCTCGCGGGTGGTTCCGCCGCCACCGTCGCCCCAGCCGGTGGGGGCGAGGGAGTGCCGGGCGACGCCCTTGTCCTTGAAGTTGCGGGCCGCGTGGGCGATCTCGCTGCCCTTCATGGAGCAGTTGTAGGTGTCGACGGGCGGGAAGTGGGTGAAGATCCGGGTGCCGTCGATGCCCTCCCACGTGAAGGTGTGGTGCGGGAACTTGTTGGTCCGGGACCAGGAGATCTTCTGCGTCAGCAGGTACTTGCTGCCCGCGGCCTTGATGATCTGCGGCAGTCCGGCGGCGAAACCGAAGGTGTCGGGCAGCCAGGCCTCGTCGTTCTCGATGCCGAACTCGTCGAGGAAGAACCGCTTGCCGTGCACGAACTGCCGGGCCATCGCCTCGGATCCCGGCATGTTGGTGTCCGACTCGACCCACATCCCGCCGGCCGGCACGAACCGTCCGTCCGCCACGGCCTTCTTCACCCGCGCCCACACCTCGGGCCGGTGCTCCTTCACCCAGGCCCACTGCTGGGCTTGCGACATGGCGAAGATGAAGTCCGGCTCGTCGTCGAGGAGCGCGGTCATGTTGGACGTCGTACGCGCCACCTTGCGAACCGTCTCACGCAGCGGCCACAGCCACGCCGAGTCGATGTGCGCGTGACCGACGGCGCTGATGCGGTGCGCGGACGGGGCCGCCGGGGTGGCGAGGACGCCGGCGAGCCGGGCACGGGCCTCGGCCGCCGTGCCGCCCACGTCCTGGAGATCGACCGCGTCCAGGGACCGCTCCACCGCCCGCAGGATCTCCCAACGGCGCGCCGACTCCACCGGCAGCTCGGCCATCAGCTCGCCGAGCACCTCCAGGTCGATCACCAGCTGCCACACCGTCTCGTCGAGGACGGCGAGATCCATACGCGTGAGCGTGTACTGCGGTTCGCTGCCGGCGGTCTCCTTGTCGCCGAGCTGTGTGGGCAGGAACGGGTGGTAGTCGAGGATGACGGGGTTGGACGCGGCCTCGATGTGCAGGCGCACCTCCTCACCGCCCTCGACCGGGGCGCCGATGCGCACCCATTGGTTGCGCGGGTTGAGGCCCTTCACCGGCGTGCCGTCGGGCCGGTAGACCAGGCCCTCGCACTGGAAGCCGGGCATGTTCTCGTCGAACCCGAGGTCGAGGATCGCCTCGACGGTCCGGCCGGCCCACGCTTCGGGCACGGTCCCGGTGACCCGGAACCAGCTCGTACCCCAGGGAGCACCCCACCGGGCGCCCACCTCGATCGGCTCGGTCTCGGCCGCGAGCCCCTCGGCGACCGGCACGGGTTCGTCGGGGGCGTGCCAGACGGCCACGTCGAGTGGCACGGACTCGGGATACACGGCGGGTCGGATGCGTTCGTCGAGGACACGCCTCAGACGGGCTTCCACGAGGCTGCGGTCGTCATGCATGCGGGGTGCTCCGTAGCTGGGTTGCGGTGGTTACCAGGTGTGGTTCACGGTCACGGGGGCCGACGAGGTGTAGAGCTCCCCTACGGCGCGCAGTTCGAACCGTGCCGCCCGCTCACCCTGCTCGGGCCGGAGGCCGCCGACGAAGTAGGCCCGCTGGCAGGTGCCGCCGAGGAAGCGCCGGGTGCCGTCGGGCAGGAGGCGGTGGAGGGTGTGGTGGCGGACGCCGTCGGGGGCGGGCTGCCAGCCGAAGCGCAGGTCGCCTGCGGAGGCAGCGGTGATCCTGAAGGCGGTGGGGGCGGCTGGGGTCCGGGGCGGCGCGGTGCGGACGGCCAGGGCGCCGAGGCGCCAGCGTACGGGGCTGCCAGGGTCGACCGGGGTGAGCCGGACGGCGATGGAGTGCACGGTTCCGGTCAGACCAGTGAGCGGGACGGCCACGGTCCCCCAGTGGTTGACCGAGCTCACCGGCAGATACGTGTACGGCGGTGTCGCACCCGGCGCGCTCGGCTCGGCGGTGGCGACCGCCAGCTCGACGTTCACCGCACCCGCGTCGCACCGGTGCGTCAGCTCGACAACCGTGTCACCAGTGATCGGCAGCCGAGTCGCGTACACATCGACCGTCGTGGGCCGGTCCAGTTCACCGTCGACGAGCACGCTGCTCCCGCCGCGCCATGCATCCGCGAAGTCGAAGGTCACTGTGGGACGCTGCCCCTCGGTGTGCACGACCCACCGCCGCGACGGCAACCGGTCCTGGAGCCCGAGATGGTTCCACGGCACGTCCGAGGTGACGACCCCGTCCTCGTACCACCGCAGCCCGTGTCCCGTGTTGAACACACTCGCGAACGGAACCGACGTGACCGTCGACCGGTCGGCCACCGTGACCGAGGGCGCCCGCCATCGGTCCGTCGCGTCCGGCCGTGACGGATCGAGCGACCGTCCGGTCCAGAACCGGTCGTCGGCCGCGTGGAACTCCCCCGGCGCCCTCCCGTCCGCCGGCAGGTGATTGCGCGTCCACTCGGGCCGGTAGAAGCCGAGCGAGGTGACGTGCGGCGAGCCCGTCGGCACGATGGCGTCCCAGTTGACGGACGTATTCCAGCCGTTCGCCTCCACGTCGACGCCCGCCCACAACTCGTAGCGGGTGCGCCCCAGTTGCTCCGCTCGCTGCCCGGAGGACACCAGGCTGCCCGCCGTCCACCGGAAGTCGAGGAACATGTCGTCGGCGGCCTCGAAGAACGGCTGGTTCTGCGCGTTGAGCGCCCCCTGCCAGCTGACGTTCCCGTTCACGGTCATCGAGTCGTACCAGGTCACGCGCTGCCCCCGAGCGGCGGCGAGCGACTTCAGCTCCCGCAGGAAGCCCTGCATGTCCGCGCCGAGAGCCGCGTCCCCTCCCCCCGTCTCGGCGTTCACGAACCATCCGTCGAAGCCGTAGGCGGCCGCCACCGCGACGAGCTGGGCCGCGAGTGGGTAGCGCCCGGCCGCGTCCCTCTGCACCAGGTCGCGCGTCCACTGCAACTGCCCTCCGTACGCCACGGGCGGCAGGAAGACATTGCCGAGGACCCGCACGCCGTGCCGGTGGGCGGCGTCCACGACGGGCGCGTTCGGGGCGAGGATCAGCCCCTCGCCGGAGGAGCCGCCCCAGAAGACGAGTTCGTCGATGTAGGCCCAGTGGGTGAGCGCGTAGTAGTCGGCGGTGGCCGAGCCCTGGGACGGGTTGCCCGACGTCGGCCCGAAGGAGACCAGCGACTGGATGCGGGCCTGGTCGGTGCGGGCGGTGGGGTTCGCCGGGGTCGGGGTGAAGCGTGGCGCGAGCGGCACGGCGGCCGCGTTGAAGGCGAGGTCGGGGTCGTCCGCCGCGCGCCAGGCCTTGAGGCTGCGCCAGGTGATACCGGCGCCCGGGGTGCCGGAGGGCAGCGAGTCCGGATACCAGTAGGAGGCGTACGGCTGGAGCGCCGTCACCGCCTTGGGGGCAGCGGCAGCGGCGGTCACGCCTGGCAGAAGGGCGGCCGCGGCGCCGGCGAGCAGGAAGGTGCGTCTGGTGGGTTTCACGAGCGGGTGCCTCCTCGGGTTCCTTGTGGGAGGGGAAGTACCTGGTCGGGAGTGACGACCTCGGTGATGCCGCGGACGGCGAGACGGTCCTTGTCGTCCGCGTTCACGTCGAGGACGGTGGTGGGCCGGGCGCCGTCGGCGACCAGCCGGAAGAAGGCGTCGAAGACCGGGCCGCCGGGCGCGCAGCGGGAACGGAGGGACGGGTCCGCGGGGACGACGAGCGCCGTGGTCCGGGCGGCGGCCGCGGCGCCGGCGTGCTCACGGGCCGCGCGGGCCAGCACCCGCGCGGAGTCCTTGGGCCGCCGGTCATTGGTCAACAGGCCGAGGTCGTACTCGAGTTCGGGGAAGTCGGCGAGGTCGCGCGAGACGTCGTGGGAGCACCACCAGGTGATGCCCCACAGGTCCGGGCAGTCCAACGCGTGCCGCACTGTGGCCTCGGTGAAGGAGGCGGCGTGTTCGGCCGGGACGAGCGGGGCGGGTGCGCCGACCTCCTGGAGCCAGACGGGCCGGTGCGGGTCGTCGGCCCAGGCCTTGCTGAGCTCGATGAGGTACTCGGCGTGGTGTTCGCTCGGCACGGAGGTACGGCCGTGGCGCTGGGCGGTGCCGTTGAACACCCAGGAGTGCACGGCCGTGACGGCACCGCGCCGGGCCGCCTGGGCCGGGGTGAACGGCTGGTCGTCCTGGTACCAGGTCGCGTCGTACTCGGCGTGCAGGTGCAGTCTGCCGGGCGCGCCCTTCTCGCAGGCGGCCAGCATCCGCTCCAGCCAGGTGTCGATCTGCGCCTCGGTGGCCCGGTCGGGGTCGGGATGCGGGCCTGCGGCGAACTGGTTGACCTCGTTGCCCAGGGTCATGCCGAGGAAGTTGGGGCGGTCGGCGAGTGCGGCGGCCAGGGTGCGCAGGTAGGTCGCCTGGCCGTCGAGGACGTCCGGGTCGGTGAAGAGGTTCCGCCGGTGCCAGGTCCCGGTCCAGGCCGGCAGGAAGTCGAAGCTGCTCAAGTGCCCTTGCAGTCCGTCCACGTTGACGTCGAGCCCGCGTTCGGCTGCGGCGTCGACGAGCGCGACCAGCTGCTCGACGGCCTTCGGCCTGATGAGGGTGCGGTTGGGCTGGAAGTACGGCCACAGCGGGAAGACGCGGATGTGGTCCAGGCCGAGCGCGGCGATCGAGTCGAGGTCGGCGCGTACGGAGTCCGGGTCGAAGTCGAGCCAGTGGTGGAACCATCCTTCACTCGGGGTGTAGTTGACGCCGAAGCGCACGGCAGGGGGCATACGGGATCCTCGCGAGTCGGAGGTACGGGTGGGTCAGCCCTTGACGGCGCCCTCGCCGACGCCGCGGAAGAAGTACCGCTGCAGACAGGCGAAGAGCACGATCAGCGGTGCTACGGCGATGATCGTGCCCGCGGCGACGAGGCGTTCGTCGTTGGCGAAGGTGCCGTGCAGATAGTTCAGGCCGATGGTCAGCGTGAACTTGGAGGGGTCGCTGAGCACGATGAGCGGCCACAGGAAGTCGTCCCAGGCGCCCATGAAGGCGAAGATCGCGACAACGGCGATCGTCCCCTTCACGGACGGCAGCGCGATGCGCAGGAACCGCTGCCAGACGTTGGCGCCGTCGACGAAGGCGGCCTCCTCGATCTCGTACGGCAGGTTGAGGAAGGCGTTGCGCATCAGCAGCACGTTCATGGCGCCGATGCAGCCCGGCAGGACCACCCCGATGAGGGTGTTGTTCAGGCCGAGCTCCCGCATGGTGGTGAACTGGGCGATGATGATGCCCTCCACGGGCACGAGCATCGCGAGCACGAAAGCGAGGGTGGCGGCGCGGCGGCCGCGGTAGCGCAGCCGGGCCAGGGCGTAGCCGGCGAGGGCCGCACCGACACAGTTGGTCACGACGTTGGCGGTGGCGACCTTCAGGGAGTTCAGGGCGTAGTCCCAGACGGGGATGGTGTCGGCGACCCGCTCGTAATTGTGCAGGGTGGGATCGCCCGGGAGGAACCTCGGCGGGGAGCTGAAGATGTCCTCGGTGGGCCCCTTGAGCGACGTCGACAGCTGCCACAGGAACGGGCCGACGGTCAGCGCCAGTACGGCGAGCAGCAGCACGTAGCGCAGGACGAGTTCCCAGGTGCGGACGCGGCGGCCGTGCTCGTCGGTGAGGCGCCGGCGGGGTCGGCGCTCGACGGTCGCCTGCTCGACCGGACGTACCTTCTCGATGACGCTCACGTCTCATCCCTCCGGTCCGCGCGCAGCACGAGCAGCATCAGGGCGACCGTGACGACGAAGACGACGACGGAGATGGCGGAGGCGTAGCCGACGCGGCCGGACAGGCCGGTGCCGGTGCGCTGGACGAGCATGACGAGGGTGGTGTCCTCGCCCGCCGGTCCGCCGCTGGGGCCGGCCAGCAGATACACCTCGGAGAACACCTTGAACGCGGCGACCGAGGAGAGCGCGGCGACCAGGACCATGGTGGAGCGGACGGCGGGCACGGTGACGGTGAGGAAGCGGCGCACCGGGCCGGCGCCGTCGACGGCGGCGGCCTCGTGGAGTTCGCGCGGCACGTTGGCGAGCGCGGCCAGGTAAATGATCATGTAGTAGCCGAGGCCTTTCCAGACCGTGACGGTCATCGCGCTCAGCAGGAGCAGCCACTGATCGCTGAGGAAGCCGATCCGGCCGACCCCGATCGTCTCCAGGAGCGAGTTCACAAGACCCCGCTCGTCGAGCAGCCACACCCAGATGAGCCCGACCACGACGATCGAGGCGACGACCGGGGTGTAGAAGGCGGAGCGGAAGAAGGTGATGCCGGGGATGTTCTTCTGCACCAGGAGCGCCAGCAGCAGCGGCAGGATCACCAGGGTGGGTACGACCCCGAGGACGTAGAGCGTGCTGTTGCGCAGGCCGATCCAGAACATGTCGTCGTGGAGCAGCTCACGGAAGTTGGCGAGGCCCACGAACTCGCCCGGGATCAGGGTGCGGCGATCGGTGAAGGCGTTGACGACGGTGGAGACGAATGGGTAGAGCACGAAGGCGCCGGCGATCAGGAGTCCGGGGGCCGCGAACAGCCAGGGGCTCGTGGGCAGTTGGCGTCGTATGCGCGTGACGGTGGAGCCGGCCATCGCGCCTCAGCCCTGCTGCTGGAGAAGCCGGTCACACGCCTTGACAGCGTTGTCGAGAGCGTCCTTCGGGCTCTCCTTGCCCTGCAGCGCCCGGGCGACGGCGTTGCGCAGTTCGGTCTTCATTTGCTCGCTGAACAGCACCGGCGTGTAGTTGACCGCGGTCTTCAGCGACTTGGCGGCGGCCACCCGCACACGCGTCTCGTCGGTGCCGTCCTCCTTGGTGAAGTACGGGTCGTCGAGCGATCCCGCGGTGCTCGGGAAGATGGCGACCTTCTTCGCGAACGACATCTGGTGCTCGGCGTCGGTGACGAAGTGGGCGAAGGCGACGGCGGCGGGCTTCTGCTTGGTCTGGGAGTTGACCATCACGCCCATCACGTACATGTTGACGTGGCCGGTGCTGGTGATCTGGTCGGTGATGCCGATGTTCTTGTACAGGTTCGGCGCCTGCTTCTTGAAGTTGCCGAGGTCCAGGGCGCTGCCGGGGTTCATGGCGACGGCCTCGGTGAGGAACTTCTTGCCGGCCGACTCCGGCGTGGCGGTCAGCGCCTGTGGGTCTAGTGCCTTCGCGTCGTACAACTCCTTGTACTTGGTGAGGAGTTCGACTCCCTTGGGGTCGTTGAAGGTGAAGGCGGTGCCCTCGTCGTTCATGAGGGGGACGCCGTAGCGGCCGAAGTCCTCGATGGTGGGCACGTTGGCGAGGGTGGCGACCTCGCCGTCGCTCTTCTCGGCCAGCTGCAGGGCGTCGGCGAAGAGTTCGTCGTACGTCTTCGGCGGCTGGTCGGGATCGAGGCCGGCCTTCTCGAAGAGGGCCTTGTTGTAGAACAACGGCCCGGTGTTGAGGTACCAAGGGAAGGCGTACGTACCGCTCATGCCCGGTATCCGGTGGCCGGCCCAGGCGCCCTCCAGGTACTCCTTCTCGTACTGCCCGGCGGCCTTGTCCAGGTCGAGGGCGAGTCCGGCCTTGGCGAGCGGGGCGACGAGGTCGGGCGAGACGTTGACGACGTCGGGCAGCGTGCCGCCGGCCGCGTCGGCGCTGATCTTGTCGGCGTAGCCCTCGGCGGGCTGGTCGATCCACTTCACGTCGGTGCCGGGGTACTGCTTCTCGAACTCGGCGATCAGGCCCTCGAAGTACGACTTGAAGTTGGCTCTCAGGTTCCAGGTCTGGAAGGTGATGTCGCCCTCGACCTTGCCCGAGGCGTCGGTCGATCCGCCGCCGTCGTTCCCGGAGCCGCAGGCACTCAGCGGCAGGACGACTACGACGGCGGCAGCGGCGGCAAGGGCTCTGCGGGAGATACGCACGGTGACCGGGCTCCTTTACGACGAAGTGAGCGGAATGGCGCCGGGGCCGACCTTGCACGCGCACTTGAGGGCAAGTCAATGGATTCTGCCCAGCTAAATTCATTAGTTGAGCATGACCGCAGGTCAGGGGAGTGTGCACGCGTTCTTGCAGCAGATCACTAATGCGCTTTAGGGTATGGCCACTCAAGCGCATTAGCGATCAGGCTCCGACCGAATGGGGAACAGGGGTGTCAGGCAAGCGGTCCCCCGCGCGCCGGCCGACGATGAAGGACATCGCGCGGCGTGCCGGGGTTTCCGAGAGCGCGGTCTCGTTCGCGCTCAACGGCAGGCCCGGAGTCTCCGAGGTCACCCGGGCCCGGGTACGGCGGGTTGCCGAGCAGCTGGGCTGGCGGCCCAGCACGGCGGCCCGCGCGCTGTCCGGCGAGGGGGCTGCGACGGTCGGCTTCGTGCTGGCGCGGCCCGCGCACACGCTGGGCGTGGACTCCTTCTTCCTGCAGCTGGTGTCGGGTATTCAGGAGGTGCTGGCGGAGCGTCATCTCGGGCTGCTCTTCCAGGTTGCGCAGGACGTCGCCGACGAGTGCGCGGTGTACCGGCGCTGGTGGGCCGAACACCGGGTGGACGGCGTCCTGGTGGTCGACCCGCGCACGGACGACCCGCGGCCCGACCTGCTCGACGAACTCGGCCTGCCGGCCGTGGTGATCGGCGGCGCACCGGACGAACGCCATCCCGGTCTGTCGACGGTGTGGGCGGACGACGCGGGCGCGATGGCCTCGGTCGTGGGCGAGCTGCACGCCCTCGGTCACCGGCGCATCGTGCACATCGCCGGCCTGGCGGGGCTCGCGCACACCGAACGCCGGATCCGCACACTGCGCGCCGAGGCCGAACGGCGCGGGCTGACCGAGGTGCGGTCGGTGACCACCGACTACTCGGACGCGGAGGGCGCCGCCGTGACCCGCCGGGTGCTGGCCGGTTCGGCTCCGCCGACGGCCCTGATCTACGACAACGACGTGATGGCCGTCGCCGGTGTCGCCGCCGCGGCCGAACTCGGCTTCTCGGTACCGGCGGACGTGTCGGTGGTGGCCTGGGAGGACTCGGCGCTGTGCCGCATGGTCCGGCCGTGGCTGTCCGCCCTGTCGCGGGACAGCGTGGAGTTCGGCCGCACGGCGGCGACGGAACTGACGGCCCTGCTGGACGGCGGCCCGGCCCGCACCGTACGGGTGCCGGTGCCGCGGCTGATCGAGCGGGAGAGCACGGGGGCGGCGCGGGGCGACTGAGGCCGGTGGGCTCCTCGGCACGGTTCATGACACTCCCGCCGGCACTGACGCCGCAAACCCCCATGCGCGGTCTCGGGGTTCTCGCCCTGATCCCGCACTCCCGACGACCCCTCGACGCGGCACCTGTCGTCCGGGCAGAGTTCTCCCCACGTACTCACCAGTAGGCCCACCCACGCCCGAGGAGCGCCCGTGACCACCTGGGTCGGACGGACCGCCGTCGAGATCGCCGCCGCCGTACGCGAGAAGCGGGTCACGCCGCGGGAGGTGATGGCCGAGCATCTCGAGCGGATCGAGCGGATCGACGGCCGTGTCGGCGCCTTTCGCACGGTGCGGGCAAAGGCCGCGCTCGCGGAGGCCGACGAGGTGGGCGCCCGCGGTGATCTGGGCGAACTCCCGCTCGCGGGCGTGCCCGTGGCCGTCAAGGACAATCTGGCGGTGCGCGGCGAGGCCGTGCGGATCGGCTCGGCCGCGACTGCCGACACGCCGGCCGACCAGGACCATGTCACCGTCGCCCGGCTGCGGGCGGCGGGTGCGGTGGTCGTGGGGCTGACCAATGTGCCGGAGCTGTGCGTGTTCGGTACCACCGAGGGCGTGCACGGCATCGCCCGGAACCCGTGGGACACGACGCGCACGGCAGGCGGCTCGTCCGGCGGCAGCGCGGCCGCCGTCGCCGCGGGCCTGGTGCCGATCGCCCTGGGCAACGACGGCATGGGCTCCCTGCGGATACCGGCGGCCAACTGCGGTGTCGTCACCATCAAGCCCGGCCGCGGGGTGGTT
>NZ_JBQQCE010000281.1:0-12544 GCF_052245645.1 Streptomyces sp. KR55
GTCGGTGGGGACCGTACGGGAGAGCAGGTCCGGGTCCGGGCGGTCCACCAGGTGGAAGGCGCCGTCGCCGGCCAGGAGGAAGGCGTTGCCGGCGGACGCCGCGTCGCCGAGGGCGGCAAGCGCCTCGGTCAGCGGTGCGTCGAGGCGTCGTACGCGGAACCGGCCGTCGAGGGCGGCGAGGGCGTCGGCCACCGGCAGTCCGTGCAGGAGGCGGTGGATGGCACGGACGCGCAGGGGGTAGCGGGCGGTGTCGACCAGCAGGACCAGGCCGTAGTCCCAGGGGCTGGGGGACGGGTGCTCGGCGCGCAGCAGGCAGTAGGTGGCCCAGCGGTGGTGGCCGTCGGCGATCAGGGCCTGGTGGTGGGCGAGGTCGGACTGGATCCGGGCCACGTCGCCGGGGTCCGTGACGGACCAGAGGCGGTGGCTGAAGCCGTCCTCCGTGGTCGTGGCGAGCAGAGGGGGCTTCTCGGCTGTGCGTTCCACGACTTCGGTCGTGGCGGCCGCCGGGCCGTTGCCTCGGTAGGTCAGGAGGAGGGGCTCGAGGTTCGCGGAGGTGGCGCGCATCAGGGCCGCTCGGTCGGCGACGATGTGCGGCATGACGTCCTCGTGCGGCAGGACGACGCCCTCCGTCGGCTCCGAGACGCGCAGGGCGCCGATGAGTCCGCGCTGGAGCATGCCGTTGCCGTCGTGCTGTTCGTAGACGTAGAGGCCGGGCTCCGGGTCGGGGGTGAGGACTCCGTCGGTGAGCCAGCGGTGCAGGGTGTCCGCGGCCTGTGCGTTGCGGGCGGTGGGGGTGGCGGCCTCGGGGAGAATCAGGCGGACGATGTTGTGCGGGTCGGCCGACTGCAGATGGTGCAGGCCGTCGGGGCGTACGACGACGTCGTACGGAGGGGATGTCACGGCGGCCAGGCTGCCGACCCGGTCGGGGTCGTAGCGGAGCCCTCGGAACGGGGTGAGTTCCAGGCCTCGGCGCGTCGTTGCTTCCGGGTGACCTGCTGTGTTCATCTCGGCATCGTACGTGTGTCAGTGGCATGGGGGATGATCGGGGGAAAGACGCCGAACCGAGGAGAGATGCGGAATGAGCCAGAGGGTCAGGACCAGGCCCGAGGGCTGTGGGCAGGCGCTCAGCGAGGCGTACGACACGGCGCTGCTCGACCTGGACGGAGTGGTGTACGCGGGCGGGAACGCGATCGTGCACGCGGTCGACTCGCTCGGTGCGGCCCGGGCGGGCGGGATGCACCTCGCGTATGTCACCAACAACGCGCTGCGGACCCCAGACACCGTGGCCGCGCATCTGACCGCGCTGGGCATACCCACGACGGCCTCGGACGTGATCACTTCGGCGCAGGCGGTGGCGCGGCTGATCGCCGAGCAGGTGCCGTCGGGAGCCCGGGTGTTGGTGATCGGCGGCGAGGGGCTGCGGGTGGCGCTGCGGGAGCGCGGGCTCGTTCCCGTCGAGTCGGCGGACGACGATCCGGCGGCGGTCGTGCAGGGGTTCGGCGGGCCGGAGTTGCCGTGGGGGCGCTTCAACGAGGCGTGCTACGCCATCGCGGCGGGCGTGCCGTGGTTCGCCTCGAACACCGACCTGACGATTCCGAGCGCACGCGGGATCGCGCCGGGTAACGGCGCTGCCGTGGAGGTGGTGCGGATCGCGACCGGCGCCGAGCCGCAGATCGCGGGCAAGCCGCTGCCGCCGATGCACCGGGAGACGATCCTGCGCACGGGGGCGAAGCGGCCGCTGGTGGTGGGGGACCGGCTGGACACGGACATCGAGGGCGCGTTCAACGGCGAGGTCGACTCGCTGCTGGTGCTGACCGGCGTGACCGACGGGGCGCAGCTGCTCGCCGCGCCGCCGCAGCACCGGCCGACGTATGCCGACGTCGATCTGCGGGGGCTGCTCACGGGGCAGCCGGAGATCGCCGAGGCGGGCGACGGATTCCGGTGCGGAGACTGGACGGCGACGGCAGGCGCGATGGGGAGGCTCGAACTCGACGGTGACGGAGAGCCCGTGGATGGGCTGCGCGCGCTGTGCGCGGCGGCCTGGACGGCGGCCGGTGAAGGGGTGTGCGAGCTGGACGGGGGGAAGGCGCTGGCGCGGCTGGGGTTGTGAGACGGGCTCGGCAGTCGCGTGCGCCGGACTCGGGATCTTGATCCGATCAGAGGGTAGGCTAACCTAACCCCGTGTTGGTTGAAAGCCCTCCCGAACAGCGCGCGGACATCACCCCTGCGCCTCCAACCCGCCGGGTGATACGTGCCTTTGGGCTGCTCGTGGCCGTGGCGATCATGGTGCTCGTCGCGCTGGCGAGCATCGCGGTCGGCGCGAAGGAGCTGTCCCTGGAACAGGTCTGGCACGGCCTGTTCGAGAACTCGGGGACGTACGGCGACGTCGTGGTCGACGAACGGATGTCCCGGACGGTCCTCGGGCTCCTCGCCGGCGCGGCGCTCGGTCTGTCCGGGGCCGTGTTGCAGGCGCTCACCCGCAATCCGCTGGCCGATCCCGGACTGCTCGGCATCAACGCGGGCGCGTCCGCGGCGGTCGTCACCGCCCTCACCTACTTCGGCGTGACGAGCCTGAGCGGTTATGTGTGGTTCGCGTTCTTCGGTGCGGCCGCGGTCGGGGCGCTCGTGTGGTTCCTGGGCGGCAGCCGGGGGGCCACGCCGGTCCGGCTCGCGCTGGCCGGCACCGCGATCAGCGCCGCGCTCTACGGCTATCTCCAGGCCGTGATGATCATGGATGATGCCGCGCTGGGCAAGATGCGCTTCTGGACGGTCGGTTCGCTGACCTCGGCGACCGACGAGACCATCACACAGGTGCTGCCCTTCTTCCTGGTCGGCTCGCTTCTCGCGCTCGCGCTCGCCCGGCCGCTGAACGCCATGGCCATGGGCGACGACACCGCCAAGGCGCTCGGTGCCAACCTGAACCGGACCCGGGCGCTGTCGATGCTCGCCGCCACCGTGCTGTGCGGGGCCGCGACCGCCGCCTGCGGGCCGATCGTGTTCGTCGGACTGATGGTTCCGCATGTCGTGCGGTCCTTCACCGGGCCGGACCTGCGCTGGATCCTGCCGTATGCGGCGATCCTGTCACCCGTGCTGCTGCTCGGCGCGGATGTGCTCGGCCGGATCGTCGCCCGGCCCGCGGAGATCCAGGTCGGCATCGTCACCGCGATGCTCGGCGGCCCGGTCTTCATCTTTCTCGTACGACGGCGGAGGACGGCCCAGCTGTGAAGACCAACCGTGCCAACCGTGCCGTGCGCACGCCGGGCGGGCTGTCCGTGCGCCTGGACGTCCGGACCCTCACCGTCGTCGTCCTGCTGCTGCTCGCCGCGCTCGCCGCGAGCGTCGTGCTGATCGGCACCGGCGACTTCCCGATCCCGGCCGGCGACGTGCTCAAAACCCTGGTCGGGAACGGCGATGCCGGTCAGGAGTTCATCGTCAACGAGCTGCGGCTGCCGCGGGTCCTGGTCGCGCTGCTGGTCGGCGCCTCGCTGGGCCTCGGCGGTGCGCTGTTCCAGTCGATCTCCCGCAATCCGCTGGGCAGCCCGGACGTGCTCGGCCTCGGTCAGGGGGCGACAGCCGGTGCGCTCGTCATGATCGTGCTGTTCTCCGGGAGCGCGAACGCCGTCACCTTCGGTGCGCTCGTGGGCGGTCTGGGGACCGGGCTCGCCATCTACGTGCTGGCCTGGAAGCAGGGCGTGCACGGCTATCGGCTGGTCCTGGTCGGTATCGGTGTGTCCGCCATCGTCACGGCCGTCAACGGCTATCTGCTGACCAAGGCGGACATCGTCGACGCGGCCCGCGCGGTGGTCTGGATGACCGGGTCGCTCAGCGGCCGGGACTGGGACCAGGTCTGGCCGCTGCTCGCGCTGTGCGCCGTCCTCGTACCGCTCGTGCTGGCCAATGCGCGCGGGCTGCGGATGCTGGAGATGGGCGACGACGTCTCGTACGCCCTCGGGGTACGCGTCGAGCGCGTACGGCTGCTGCTGATGGTGGCCGCCGTCCTGCTCACCGCCGCGGCCACCGCCGCCGCCGGCCCCGTCAGCTTCGTCGCGCTCACCGCGCCGCAGCTCGCCCGCCGCCTGACCCGCTCCCCCGGCCCGAACCTGCTGCCGTCCCTGTGCATGGGCGCCGCCCTGCTGGTCACCGCCGACTGGATCTCGCAGCGCGTCTTCGGCGCCGACCAGCTGCCCGTGGGCGTGGTCACCGGCGTGCTCGGCGGTGTCTACCTGCTGTGGCTGCTGGTCACCGAGCGCAGGGCGGGCCGGATATGAGCGCTGAGCGCTCCGCTGGAAGTGACGCGATGTGCCGTCGATCGTCTGCGGCACCGTCGTGGCTGGTCGCGCGCCCACGCGGCGGAGCCGCATATCGGCACAGCCCCGCGCCCCTTCAGGGCGCTGCCCAACCACAGCGGACTTCGCCCGACCTGCCGCGGCACCAGTAGCAGCACCGAGCTGAACAAGACAAGGAGCACCGTGAACCGCCTGATCGCCGAGAGCGTCACCCTCGCCTACGACCAGCGCGTCATCGCCGAGCAGTTGTCGGTGGAGATCCCCGACAACTCCTTCACCGTGATCGTCGGTCCGAACGCCTGTGGCAAGTCGACGCTGCTGCGCGCGCTGTCGCGGATGCTCAAGCCCAGCCAGGGCCGGGTGCTGCTGGACGGGCAGGTCATCCAGTCGATGCCCGCGAAGAAGGTCGCCCGGGCCCTCGGCCTGCTGCCCCAGTCGTCGATCGCGCCGGACGGGATCACGGTCGCCGACCTCGTGGGCCGCGGCCGCTATCCGCACCAGGGGCTCCTGCGCCAGTGGTCGACCGAGGACGAGCGGGTCGTGCAGGAGTCCATGGCGCAGACCGGTGTCGCGGAGCTCGCGGATCGTTATGTCGACGAGTTGTCGGGTGGTCAGCGCCAGCGTGTCTGGATCGCGATGGCGCTCGCCCAGCAGACGCCGTTGCTGCTGCTCGACGAGCCGACGACATACCTGGACATCCAGCACCAGATAGATGTCCTCGACCTGTGCGCCGAGCTGCACGAGGAGCAGGGCCGCACCCTGGTGGCCGTCCTGCACGACCTCAATCACGCCGCCCGGTACGCCACGCACCTCATCGCGCTGCGCGGCGGCGAGGTGATCGCCGAGGGTGCGCCGAACGACATCGTCACCGCGGAGCTGGTGGAGGAGGTCTTCGGGCTGCGCTGCCAGGTCATCGACGACCCGGAGACCGGGACCCCGCTCGTGGTGCCGGCGGCGCGCAAGGCCCGGGCGAAAGCCCCGGCCGTGGCGGCTACAGAAGCTTCCTGAGGCGGAACAGGTCGAACAGGCTCGCCTCCAGCTTCACCCGGCCCGAGCCCCAGGCCTTCGCGAAGTTCAGCCCGCCGTCCACGAGCGCCACCAGGTCGTCGCCGGCCAGGGTCAGCCGGATCTGCGCCTTCTCGCGCGCCCGTCCCCGGAGCGTGTCGTGCACCTTGATCCGGCCGTCCTCGAGGCGGCCGACGAAGGTGATGTCCAGGTCGGTGATGCGGCAGCTCACCGAGCGGTCCAGGGCAGCGGCCGCGCGGACGTCGCCCTCGGCGTCCTGCATGTTGTCCGAGAGCTTCTCCAGTGCGGCGCGGCACTCCTCGATCGTGGCCATAGCGATCGACGGTACCCCAGCGCTTCGGGGTAGCGTCGGGGCATGAACGACTCGGTTCCGCAGACGGAGATCCCTCGGGAGGCGGCGCCGGCGCAGCCCGAGTACGACCCCGCCGCCCCCGCCCCGCTCGAGGTGCCCCGCACCCCCACCGGCAACTCCGAGGTCGACGCACAGCTGGAGCGGCTGGCCGACGCCGACCACCTCGCCACGGACGGACACCTCGAGGTGTACGAGGATGTACATCGGGGGCTGCGCGACGCGCTCACCGCGCTCGACGCCCGCCCGGGACCTCCGGCGCCCACCCGTCACCCGACCACCACCCCTCAACGAGGCCCTTCGGGCCACGAGCACAATTCGTCGTATGGCAGTAGGAGCTGAACCGAACGTGGCAGGAGTCGCACGTCGCCGTCTGGACGCGGAGCTGGTCCGCCGCAAGCTTGCGCGCTCGCGTGAGCATGCCGGCCAGCTGATCGCCGCCGGGCGGGTCACCGTCGGCAGGACCGTCGCGACCAAGCCGGCCACGCAGGTGGAGACCGCGGCGGCCATCGTCGTCGCGGCCGACGACAACGATCCCGACTACGTGTCGCGGGGCGGCCACAAGCTCGCCGGCGCGCTGAAGGCGTTCGTCCCGCAGGGGCTCGTCGTCGAGGGGCGGCGGGCGCTGGACGCCGGTGCGTCCACCGGAGGCTTCACCGACGTGCTGCTGCGGGCGGGGGCCGCGCATGTCGTCGCCGTCGACGTCGGATACGGGCAACTCGCCTGGAGTCTGCAGAGCGATGAACGCGTCACGGTCAAGGACCGTACGAACGTACGCGAGTTGACGCTTGAGGCGATCGATGGGGAACCTGTGGATCTTGTGGTGGGGGATCTGTCCTTCATCCCCTTGGGACTGGTCCTGCCCGCACTGGTGCGATGCGTGCGGCCGGACGCCGATCTGGTGATGATGGTGAAGCCGCAGTTCGAGGTGGGCAAGGAGCGGCTGGGCAGTGGGGGAGTCGTACGGAGTCCGCAGTTGCGCGCCGAGGCCGTGTGCGCGGTGGCCGAGCGGGCCTGGGAGCTGGGGCTCGGGGTGAAGGGTGTGACGGCCAGTCCGTTGCCCGGGCCCTCGGGGAATGTCGAGTACTTTCTGTGGCTGCGGGCCGGGGCTCCCCGACTGGACCCGGCCGACGTTGACCGTGCAGTGGCGGAGGGGCCGCGTTGACACCGAACCGAGCTCGTACTGTTTTCCTGCTGGCCCACACCGGGCGACCCGCGGCGATCCGCAGCGCCGAGCTGGTGGTCAAGGGGCTGCTGCGGTCGGGGATCGGCGTCCGGGTGCTGGAGGCGGAGGCGCAGGATCTGCCCCTGCCGGACGAGGTGGAACTCGTCAAGGAGGCGACCCCGCAGTGCCTCGACGGGTGTGAGCTGCTCATCGTGCTCGGCGGTGACGGGACGCTGCTGCGGGGCGCGGAGTTCGCCCGGGCCTCCGGGGTGCCGATGCTCGGCGTCAACCTCGGGCGGGTCGGGTTCCTCGCCGAGGCCGAGCGGGACGATCTCGACAAGGTTGTCGACCGGGTGGTGACGCGGGCGTACGAGGTCGAGGAGCGGATGACCGTCGATGTCGTCGTGCTCAGCAACGGGGACATCGTGCACACCGACTGGGCGCTGAACGAGGCGGCCGTGCAGAAGGCGGGCGCCGAGAAGCTGCTCGAGGTCGTGCTCGAGATCGACGGGCGGCCGGTGACGGGGTTCGGGTGTGACGGGATCGTTCTGTCGACGCCCACCGGGTCGACCGCGTATGCGTTCTCCGCGGGTGGGCCTGTGGTGTGGCCCGAGGTGGAGGCGCTGTTGATGGTGCCGATCAGTGCGCATGCGCTGTTCGCGAAGCCGTTGGTGACGTCGCCGGACTCGGTGCTCGCGGTGGAGGTGCTGCCGCATATCCCGCCGGGGGTTCTCTGGTGTGACGGGCGGCGGACCGTGGAGTTGCCTCCGAGGGCGCGGGTGGAGGTGCGGCGGGGGGCTGTGCCGGTTCGGCTGGCGCGACTGCATCATGCTTCGTTCACGGATCGGCTGGTTGCGAAGTTTGCGTTGCCTGTTTCCGGGTGGCGGGGGGCGCCGCATTAGACGCTGAGCGGAGTGAACTCACGTGAGTGACATGGAGGACCGGCGTCGCGCTTCAGGGGCTGGACCTCGTAAGGTCGTGTCCGTGTTGGAGGAGATGCGGATACGGTCACTCGGAGTCATCGACGATGCCGTCGTCGAGCTCTCGCCGGGGTTCACCGCGGTCACCGGTGAGACGGGTGCGGGCAAGACCATGGTGGTCACCAGCCTGGGGCTGTTGCTGGGTGGGCGTGCGGATCCGGCGCTCGTGCGGATCGGGGCCGGGAAAGCGGTCGTGGAGGGGCGGATCACCGTGCCCGACGACGCCTCGGTCGCCGTACGGGCCGAGGAGGCCGGGGCCGAGCTCGACGACGGGGCTTTGCTGATCAGCCGTACCGTTTCCGCCGAGGGGCGGTCGCGGGCGCATCTGGGTGGGCGGTCGGTACCCGTGGGGGTGCTGGCCGAGCTGGCCGACGAGCTGGTCGCCGTGCACGGGCAGACCGATCAGCAGGGGCTGCTGAAGCTGTCCCGGCAGCGACAGGCACTGGACCGGTATGCCGGTGACGCCGTCGCCGTGCCGCTCGTCAAGTACACGGAGGCCTACCAGCGGCTGCGGGCCGTCTCCGCCGAGCTGGAGGAGATCACCACACGCGCGCGTGAGCGGGCCCAGGAAGCCGACATGCTGCGGTACGGGCTCGACGAGATCGCCGCCGTGGAACCGCGGGCCGGCGAGGACGTGGAGCTGGCCGAGGAGGCCGAGCGGCTCGGGCACGCGGAGGCGCTGGCGTCGGCCGCGGCCGCCGCGCATGCCGCGCTCGCGGGCAACCCGGAGGACCCCGAAGGCGTCGACGCGTCGACCCTCGTCGCGGGCGCGCACCGGGCCCTGGAGGCCGTACGGTCCCACGATCCGGCGCTGGCCTCGCTGGCCGACCGGATCGGGGAGGTCGGGATCCTGCTGGGCGACGTGGCGGGGGAGCTGGCCGGGTACGCCGACGATCTGGACGCCGATCCGCTGAGGTTGGCCGCGGTCGAGGAGCGGCGGGCCGCGCTGACCGCGCTGACCCGGAAGTACGGCGCGGACATCAACGCCGTACTCGCTTATGCCGAGCAGGGCGCAGCGCGGCTCACCGAGCTCGACAGCGATGACGAGCGGATCGGGGAGCTGACCGCCGAACGGGACGCGCTGCGGACCGAACTGGGCGGGCTGGCGCAGGCGTTGACGGATGCGCGCACCGAGGCGGCGGAGCGGTTCGCCGCCGCAGTGACCGCCGAACTGGCCTCGCTGGCCATGCCGCACGCGCGCGTGTCGTTCTCGATCCGGCAGACCGAGGACCCGGAGGGCGTCGAGGTCGGCGGCCGTGCGGTGGCGTACGGGCCGTCCGGTGTCGACGAGGTGGAGCTGCTGCTCGCGCCCCACCCGGGCGCGCCGCCCCGGCCCATCGCCAAGGGTGCGTCCGGCGGTGAGCTGTCCCGCGTGATGCTGGCCGTGGAGGTCGTGTTCGCGGGGACGGACCCCGTGCCGACGTATCTCTTCGACGAGGTGGACGCCGGCGTGGGCGGCAAGGCCGCGGTCGAGATCGGGCGGCGGCTGGCGCGGCTGGCGAAGACCGCGCAGGTCGTCGTGGTGACGCATCTGCCCCAGGTGGCCGCCTTCGCCGACCGGCAGTTGCTGGTCGAGAAGACCGACGACGGGTCGGTGACCCGGTCCGGCGTCAAGGTTCTGGAGGGCGAGGACCGGATCCGGGAGCTGTCGCGGATGCTGGCCGGGCAGGAGGACTCGCAGACGGCCCGGGCGCATGCGGAGGAGCTGCTCGAGACGGCTCGGGCGGACGTGTAGGCGGACGTACAGCCATGTCGAGGTCCAACGCCTTCGCGATCACGGCCGCCCTCACCCGCGCCGGGCTCGCCGCCCTGCGGACCACCGCGCCCGGTGGGCGGGAGCGGTGGGAGCGGAAGAACTACGCCGGGAGGACCGTGGAGTTGTACGCCGGACCCGCGGCCGCCCTCGCGGCGGCGGCCGGCGCCGGGCGAGTGAGTCCGCTCGCGGGGGCCGCCCTGGTGGCCGTCGGCGCCTGCGGGGCGTATGACGACGTCGCCGGGGATCACCGGCGCGGCTTCCGGGCGCACCTGGCGGCGCTGCGGGACGGTGAGGTCACCAGCGGGGCCGTCAAGCTGTTCGGGATCTCCGCGACCGGGCTGCTCGTGGGCGCGGCGCTCAAGGAGCGGCCGCTGGACAAGGTGCTGGCCGGCGTCGTGATCGCCGGTGCAGCGCACTTCGTCAACCTCGTGGACGTACGGCCCGGGAGGGCTGCCGGAGCGGTCGTCGCGCTCGCGGCGCCGGGGCTGCTGCAGAAGGGTCCGGGCGCGGACATGGCCGCCGTCACGATGGGGGCGGCTGCCGCGGTGCTGCCCGATGACCTGGGGGAGCGCGCGATGATCGGTGACACCGGCGCGCATGCGCTGGGAGCCGCCCTCGGGACTGCTGTCGTCGCCGGCAACAGGCGAATCGGGCTGGTCGCCCACGCTGCGGCGGTCGTGGCCGCGGCGGTCTGCGGCGATCGGGTCAGCGAGCTGGCGAAGTCACTCGTGTGAGTGACTAGGGTCGCTGGGTTGCCTGCGGCCGAGGCGGTCGACGGGCCCTTGACGGCCGTATGTCCTGGCATGCTTGGGCGGGTACGCGAGGAAGCCGAGCGGTACACCCCCTCCGCACGATCCTTCTGTACGTTGCTTCGTGACCGTCCGACGCCGAACCAGGAGCCCCGGCCACGTGACCCCCGTGAGCAGCCCGTCACCGCACGGCCAGTCGCCGCTGCGCACCGTGCAGGTGCTGGGTGGAGGCAACGCCGGCAGCAGCGCACATGTGCGCTCTCTTGCCGCGGGGCTCGTCGCACGGGGCGTGCGGGTCACCGTGTGCGCCCCCCTCGATGCGGATCACACCTACGACTTCACCGGCGCCGGAGCCGAGCACGTCCATGTGCCGCGCAGCAGCGATCCCGCGTCCGTGGCCGTGCTGCGGGCGGTCTGCACGGGCGCCGACCTGGTGCACGCGCATGGACTGCACGCTTCCTTCCGGGCCGCGCTCGCTCTTGGCGGACGGCGCACCCCGCTGGTCGTCACCTGGCACAACCGCGCCCACGCCGAGGGGGCGCGCGCCCGCTTTCTGCGCCTGCTGGAGCGCCGGGTGGTCAAGGCCGCCGCGGTCGTGCTCGGGACCACCTCGGACCTCGTCGACCGGGCGCGCAAGGCCGGCGCCCGGGACGCCCGGCTCGCTGCCGTCGCCCTCCCCGGGCAGCGCACGCCCGTCGAGCGCGACGACCCCGACCGGCTGCGCCCCAAGATCCGGGCCGAACTCGGCGCCACCGGACGCCCGTTGCTGATGGCCGTCGGCTCCCTCGACCCGCAACGCGGCTACGACGTCCTGCTGGACGCCTCGCGCGCCTGGCGTCGGCTCGATCCCGTGCCGCTGGTCGTCATTGCGGGGGAGGGGCCGTTGCGTGCGGTGCTGCAGCGCCGGATCGAGGAGGAGGGGCTGCCGGTGCGGCTCGTCGGGCGGCGTGACGACGTGGCCGAACTGCTCGCGTCCGCCGACCTCGCCCTGCTGCCGAGCCGGTGGGAGTCCCGGTCCGTGCTCGCGCAGGAGGCCCTGCACGCGCGCGTACCGCTGGTCGCCACCTCGGTCGGCGGCATCCCCGAACTCGTCGGCGACGCCGCCGAACTCGTCCCGTCGGGAGATGCGGAGGCATTCGCCGACGCCGTCGTACGGCTCCTCACCGACCCCGAACGGCGGGAGCAGCTCAAGGAGATGGGCCTGCAGCAGGCAGCCACCTGGCCGACCGAGGACGAGACCGTCGCCCAAGTCCTCAGCATCTACGACGAGTTGACGCAGGCCAGGCCGTTCGCCTAGCCGACGTGCCGACGTGCCCGCAGTGCCAGGCTCAACGCCAGTACGGTCTGGGGGTCGTCGAGGTCGGTGCCCAGCAACTCGCCGATCCGGGCAAGGCGGTTGTAGAGCGTCTGGCGGTTGAGGTGCAGCTCGCGGGCCGTCTCCGCCTTGCGGCCCGCGTGTGCCAGATAGGTCTCCAGGGTGGGCAGCAGCGGGGGTTTGGAGCGGCGGTCGTGGTCCTGGATCGGGCCGATCGCGCGGTCGACGAAGGCCGCGAGGTCGGGATGGTCACGCAGCCGCCACAGCAGCAGGTCGATGTCCAGGCGCCGGGCGTCGTACCAGGGACGGTCCCTGAGCCCCTGTGCCGCGGTGGCCGTCTCCGCCGCGTGCCGCAGCCCCGCCGACGCCGCCGCCCAGCCGCCGGCCACCCCGACGACCACCACCGGTGGCTGGGCTCCCGGCCGCTGCATCCCCGCCCGCTCCACCCCCGCCCGCAGCGCCGCCGCGACCCGGTCGGCGACCGCGGAGCGCTCCGACTCCGACCGCAGGCCGAGCAACAACGGGACACGGCCCTCGACCGGTCGTACGCCCAGCAGTACCGGAACCCCCACCGAGGCCAGCTCCTCCGCCACCGCCCGGGCCAGCACCGCCCAGCCGCCGCCGCTCTCGGCCCCGGTCGAGCGGGCGGTACCCCCGTCCGGCGCCAGCGCGTCGCCCAGCCGCATCACCACCGGCAGCAGCGGGCCGGCGCCCGGCTTGAAGCCCAGGACGCGCGCCTGCGCCGGGGCGTCCTGCGGGGTGATCCGGCCCTCGGCGAGGTCGGTGAGGAAGTCGCCGCGCCCGCGCGCCGCCAGCTCCTCCTCCTGACGGGCCTGCATCAGGACCACGGCGAGGATGCCGGCGGCCCGCTCGGCCGCGATCCGGTGCACCGGCGCCAGGGGCGCGCGGACCGGCAGG
>NZ_JBQQCE010000282.1:0-12512 GCF_052245645.1 Streptomyces sp. KR55
GCGCACGGCCCGTGCGGAGCACACCGCCGCGGACCAGCGCGCCAGCCGTGCCGAGGGCCGCATCGAGCAGCTGGAGAAGGACGTGCGCGAAGCCGCCGTCTCCCGCGCCGAGGCCATCGCCGCGCTTCAGCGGTTCGCGGGCACCGGCCTGCTGACCGTCGCCCTGCCCGAGGCGGCCGTACCCCCGCTGGACGGCGGTCCGTGGGCGGCCACTCCGGCGATCGCGCTCGCGCGCGCCGTCGAGGCGGAACTCAACTCGACCGACGACTCGGACGGCGCCTGGGAACGGGTGCAGAAGCGGCTCAGCGAGGAGTACAAGAAGCTGCAGGACGCGCTCTCCCGCGGCGGCCACACCGCCACCGCCCGCATGGTCGAGGACGGCATGGTCGTCGACATCGTCTATCAGGGCCGTCGGCGGAGCGTCCCCGAGCTGGCCCGGGCCCTCGTCACGGAAGTGGCCGAACTGGCGCGCATCCTGTCCGCGCACGAACGCGAGATCCTCGAAACCCATCTGCTGACCGAGGTCGCGGGCACTCTGCAGGAGCTGATCGGAGCGGCCGAGCGGCAAGTGAACGCCATGAACGCCGAGCTCCAGGAACGGCCCACCTCCACTGGTATGAAACTGCGTCTGGTGTGGGGCCCTTCGCGCAAGGCGCCGACGGGACTGGCCCAGGCACGCGAACGTCTGCGCCAGTCCGCGGACGCCTGGGCACCCGAGGACCGGGCGGCAGTCGGCGAGTTCCTGCAGGCCGAGATCGCCCGCCGTCAGTCCGACGACACGGCGGGCAGCTGGCTGGAGGTGCTCACCGCTGCTCTCGACTACCGCGCCTGGCACGAGTTCGGCATCGAACGCCACCAGCACGGCACGTGGGTCCCGGCCACCGGGCCCGCATCCGGCGGGGAACGCGTACTGGCCGTGTCCGTGCCGCTATTCGCCGCCGCCTCCTCGCACTACGCCACGGCCGCCCCAGACGCACCTCGCCTGGTCACCCTGGACGAGGCGTTCGCGGGTGTGGACGACGACTCGCGCGCCAAGTGCCTGGGCCTGCTGCACGCCTTCGACCTGGACGTGGTGATGACCAGCGAACGCGAATGGGCCTGCTACCCGCAGGTCCCCGGCATCGCCATCGCTCAGCTCTCCCGCGTCGACGAGATCGCCGCGGTGCTGGTGACCCGCTGGGAATGGGACGGCACCGAGCGCGTGCGGGGAGCCGAACCGGACCACCACCTGGCAGCACTCCCCGCCCAGGCGGAGGCCCCGGCCGCTCCGGGCGGCGCAGCACCTGCGCCCGCTGAGGGCGCCGCATCCGGCCAGGACCGGTTGTGGGCATGAGCACGTACGAGGAACCCGGCCCGCGCGTCGACCGCGACCGCCTGGCCCGCCTGCTCGGCGACCCCGGCCTCGCCTGGCTGGTCGAGCGCGTGCGCCGCCGCCTGGAGCGGGACGAACCCCTCACCGGCCCAATCACCCTCGCCACCCCCACCACCGCTGAGCGTGCCGCCGCCGAACGCCTGCTGGGCCGCACCCCACGCGCCGGACGCTCGCTGACCGTGCGTCTCGACGCGGTGGACGCCGTCCTGCGCCGCTCCGGCATCAGCCCCAAAGGCCTCGCCCCGGCCGTCACCGCCCTCACCGGCCCGGTCGCCAGGCTCGCCGACGTACGCGAGCGGGAGGCGAACGCCTGGCAGGACGCCTATACCCCGCTCAACGAGCTGCGGCCCGAACTCGCCGACTGGGCCGCCCGGTTGCGCCAGGACGGCCTCGTACGCCGCCTCGCCCGCACTCCGCACGCGGCAAGGGCTCTGCTCACCGATGCCGCGACGGCCCTGCGGGCGCTGCCCGCCGAACCCGCCGTGTCCCTGTCCGCCTTCGCCGCCGGCGCGCTCGGCGACGCCCACGCCCTCGACGACAGCACCCCGCTCGCCACCCTGGTCCTATCCGGCATCCGCGCCCTGACCGGCTTCCCGGACGGCACCGGAGCCGAATGGCGCCGCGAGGCATGGGCCTCGGCCGGACTTCTCAAGGACGCCCTCTCCTCCACCGTCCTCACCCTGGGCCTGCGCGGCACCCCGGCCCTCGACTGGACGGCCGACGCGGGCGAACCCGCCGTCCTCACCCTGCGCCAGCTCACCCGCACCCCGCCGCGGACGCCACCCGCCACGATGTACGTGTGCGAGAACCCGACCGTCCTGGCCACCGCGGCCGACACCCACGGCCCCGCCTGCTCCCCCCTGGTCTGCCTCCAGGGCCAGCCCTCGGCCGCCGCCCTCACGCTGCTGCGCCACCTGAACACCCAAGGGTCCGCGCTGCGCTACCACGGGGACTTCGACTGGGGCGGTCTGCGCATCGCCACCGCCCTGCTGCGCCGCGTCCCCTGGCTGCCTTGGCGCTACACCGCCGCCGACTACCGCACCGCGGCCGCCGCCACGCCCCTGGCCCCGCCCCTGACCGGCACACCCACCACCGCCGCATGGGACCGGGACCTGCACCCCGCCCTGGCCGAACTCGGCGTGCGCATCGAGGAAGAGGCCGTCCTCGACGCTCTCCTGGCCGACCTCGCGCCCTGAGGTCGTCGAGCAGGCGGAGCGTCGACATCACACGTCAACGGCTCGGCCATGGTGACCGGCACGCACCGCAGCGGCCAACTTCCGCACCAACCCTCGCCTGCACGGCACCACGCCCCCGCCGCTACCCACACCATGAGCGCTGAACATCGACAGCGTGCCGAGCGCGGGCGGACGGCGACCCGCAGTCAGCGCCAGACCGTCCTCGCCCGCGAGGCCGTATCCGTCTGGCAACGGCTCGAGGCACGCATCGCCACGAAGAAGACCAGCGCCCACGACGCAGCCCTCGCCCCCCTCGTGGAAGTGTCGTTGTCGATCTTGTCCGAACCTCATCCCGACAGTGGCCAGAGCGCGGCGCTCGCCGCGTCCGCGCCACCCTGCAGGGCGAACTGCCGCTGATGCATGCAGGAGGCATACGCCGCAACTCCCGCCACCACCAAGGCACACAAGCGCCGCACCCATACATCCAGGTCGAACCCGCGCCGCAGTTCGGGTCCCTCTGCGCCCCCGCTGGGCCGCCTCACCGCCCCGCCCTCCCCCGTGCCGTAGGACAAAAACTCCCCTCAACGACAAGCCGCCCCGCCGAAACCCCCAGCTCAGACCGCCATCCTTCTGCTACGCGCCCCGCCCAGGACTCGAACCTGCGGCCAAGCCGCTGCAGCAAGTCATACGTCACTGCCGCACGGTGTGCCCACCAGGCGACAACAGCGCCGGGAAACGTGGCAGCCTCGCCTCGGAAGTCACCGTGGTCGCCAGGGCTCAATCGAAACGCCGGCCCTTCTGCCCGTCTACCCGGTCGCCGAGCACCTCGGCATCGCCGCTGCCACTCCGGCTCCCTCGTACGAGTGCGGTCAACTGCCTCGATCGTTTCGCGCCGACGCGCAGCTCTTTCCGCAGGGTCTCTGCCGACGCGTGTCGATGGTGCAGCTTCCGGTGCCGTGCGTCGATCATCTGAGCCCGGGTGAACAAAGGATCGTCGCCCTCGTGCAGGCGCTCGTCATTCAAACAGCCGCGCCCTTCTCGCAGGTGCCCAGCCTCATCAGCAATCCGGTCGACCGGGCGGTGTACCAGGAGTTCGACCGACAGCAGCAGCGCGACAGGCGGCCATCCGGCGACCAGTACCGGCTTCCACGCCAAAGCTGGCGCCGCCGCGATATTCGCGGCCAGCGATACCGCGATCCCCAACAGGAAGGCCGACCACACCGCGCCTCGCGCCCGGCGTGTGCGATGCGCCGTGGGCTTCAGCAGGCCAACCGTGGCCAGCAGCAATATGCCGTCCACAGACAGCGGCCACAACGAAGCACTGACCGAATCCGCCCCGCCCTGCAGCGCGAACTCCCTCTGGTGAACGTACGAGGCGTAGGCGGCAACACCGGCAACGACGAGAGCGCACAGGGACCGAATCCGCGCGTCGAGGTCGAAGGCCCGGCTCCCGACAGCCGCCTCCTGTGACTCGGTGACATCGCTCATCGAACCCACCGCCCGGCACGCCGACCCAGTGCACAACGAGTGCACACTTCCGCGGTAACTCCCGGGAACTCGCATGTAGAAGCGGGAAGTGCCCAGACGCGGAAAAGGACCCCAACCAGGCCAAAAGGCCAGATCAGAGCCCCGATGGCAGACGAGTCGGGCTGTACGCCGGGTTCTGTGACTTCAGCAGCTGCGACCACTCCCACCCCTGCCCGGCCCGTTGCACATTTATTGCACAACCGGCCGGGAACTCCGGGGAATTCCAGGGAACTGGAGGGAAGCATTCCGCAGCCGCCGACACAACTGCCCTGGTCAGCAAGGGTGTAGGTCAGGCCCAGGATGCCACTGGCGTGAACGAACTGTCCTATGCGTCTGGACCGGCGCTCGCAACACTTCCGTCGTGACCAGCACGCACGACCGTGACCAACTCCCTTGACCGTCCCGCGCCGATCCGCAACTCCTTGCGGAGTGACTCAGCAGAAATAGGCCGCTGGTATCGCCTCCGATGCTGTAGATCCAACTGCCGAGCACGTTCCAACAATGGATCACCCATCCACTCGAACCCGATGCCCTCGTCTTCACTCCCGCCGTCTCCTGTCTGTTCCGCAGGACGATGGACGAGGAGTTCAACCGACAGCAAGAGGGCAACGGGCGGCCATCCAGCCACCAATACCGGCTGCCAGGCCAAGTAGGGAGCAGCCGCGATATTGGCTACGAGTGAGACCGCGATACCCAGCAGAAACGCCAACCACACGACATAACGCCTCCGCCGAGACTCACGGTCGGGCCGCTTCAGCGGCCCGACCGTTGCCAGCAAGAGCAAACCATCAACGGACAGTGGCCAGATTGCAGCACTTACTGAATCCGCCCCACCCTGCAGGGCGAATTTACGCTGATGGATATAGGACGCGTACGCTGCTACTCCCGCAACCACCAAAGCACAGATCCGCCGCAACCAGGAGTCGAGATCAGCAAATTCGCGACGCCGCCATCCGGTGCGGATCTTAGAAGAGTCAGCCAGCCTCACGGGAATCCACATCCCAACGCTGCGCCGTCTGCCAGATCCTGCCCCGTGACCGCCCGCGAGCACTGCTGAAATCGCCCCACGAAAGGAATATGGATACCCCATTTCTGTCGTGACACCCCCGACACCGTCCCCGGAGCAACACGTCGCCCCCGGCGGCGGCCGCAAGGAAGAACCGCGCTCCGCCCACTGTTGTCTGTCACAGCAGCCCTTGCACGAATCCCAAGGAGGCCGAGCGTGTACGGCGACGCAGCAACGATCCGTAAGATCCTCACCGAGCTCGGCGACACCTGGGCGATCGTGGGCCTGTCGACGAACCAGCGGCGTGCGGCATACGGCGTCGCCGACGTCCTCCAGCGCTTCGGCAAGCGCATCGTCCCTGTGCACCCGAAGGCCGAGACGGTCCACGGTGAAAAGGGATACCCCTCCCTGAAAGCGATCCCCTTCCAAATCGACGTCGTCGACGTATTCGTCAACAGCGACCTCGCCGGCCCCCTCGCGGACGAAGCCGCGGCCATCGGCGCCAAGGCCGTCTGGTACCAGCTCGGCGTCATCGACGAAGCCGCATACGAGCGCACCCGCGCCGCCGGACTCGACATGGTCATGGACCGCTGCCCCGCCATCGAGATCCCCCGGCTCGGCTGACCGGCCCGGCTCACGGAGTCACCTCCATACGAAACGGAATCGCACCTGCGGACACCGTCCCGGTGGACGTCGTCGACGTCTTCGTCAACAGCGGCCTCGCCGGCGCGGCCGCCGACGATGCGGTCGCCAAGGGCGCCAAGGCGGTCTGGTTCCAGCTCGGCGTCATCGACGAGCCGGCCTACGACCGCACCCGCGCCGCCGGCCTGGACATGGTGATGAACCGCTGCCCGGCCATCGAGATACCGCTTCTCGGCTAGGGCATGTCCGGCGGGCCGAGCCGAGCCATGGCCATAATGCTCGGGTGACTTACCCCACCCCCCACATCAACTCCCTTGGCCCGCAACGTTTTCCGGTCGTCATCGTGGGCGCCGGGCCGGCCGGGCTGACGCTCGGCAACATTCTGCGGGCCGCTTCCGTCGACTGTGTGGTGCTGGAGGTGGAGAGCAGGGAGTTCATCGAGCAACGGCCGCGGGCCGGGGTCCTCGAGGAGTGGGCCGTGCGCGGGCTCGAGCGGCGGGGCCTGGCCGGGAACCTGCTGGAACGCGCTCAGGTGCACACCCAGTGCGAGTTCCGCTTCGGCGGGCAGCGTCACCGGTTGTCGTACGCCGAGCTGACGGGACAACACCACTTCGTCTACCCGCAGCCGCTGCTGGTGACGGACCTGGTGCGCGAGTACGCCGACATACGCGCCGGGGACATCCGGTTCGGAGTGCGGGACGTCCGACTGCACGACCTGGACACCGGCCGGCCCTCGGTGTCGTACACCTGCCCCGAGACCGGTCGACGTCAGGTGCTCCACTGCGACGTCGTGGCCGGCTGCGACGGGGCGCGCGGCGTGGCGCGGACCGCGCTGCCACCGGAGCGGGTCCGCATTGCGCGGCACGACTACGGCATCGGCTGGCTGGCGCTGCTCGCCGAGGCGCCGCCGTCGTCCGACTGTGTCGTGTTCGGCATCCACCCGCGCGGGTTCGCCGGGCACATGGCCCGCAGCCCTCAGGTGACCCGCTACTACCTGCAGTGCCCGCCGGGCGACGACCCGGAGAACTGGCCGGAGGACCGCGTCTGGGCCGAACTCCAGGAGCGGCTCGGCGCGACCGACACCCCACCGCTCACCGAGGGCCGGCTGATCGAGAAGCGCGTGCTCGACATGCACAACTACGTCGTCGAGCCGATGGCGTACGGCCGGCTGTTCCTGGCCGGCGACGCGGCCCACCTCACCGCGCCCATCGCCGCCAAGGGCATGAATCTCGCCCTCCACGACGCCTTCCTGCTCGGTGACGCGCTCGTTGCGTACCTCACCGAGGGCGACGCGAGCGGGCTGCACGGCTACTCGGCGGACAGCCTGGGCCGGGTGTGGGACTACCAGGAGTTCTCGCAGTGGCTGTCCGAGGTGTACCACGGGACCGCCTCGGGCGACCCGTACCGCGCGGGCACCACCCTGGCCCGGCTGCGCCGCCTGTTCACCTCGCCCTCCGCCGCGACCGCCTTCGCGGAGCAGTACCTCGGCATGGACGCGACGGTCTGACTCAGTCGTGCTCCGGCCGCCCGGTGAGCCGGTGGTCGGCGAGGCTCAGCGCCTCGTCCAGGACCCTGCGCAGATGGCCGTCGCGCAGGGCGTAGATCACCCGGCGGCCCTCCTTGCGCGTGGTCACCAGTCCCGCGAGCCTCAGCCGTGCCAGGTGCTGGCTGACCGCGGGCCGCGCCGCACCGCACACCTCGGTGAGGGTGGTGACGTCGGTCTCACCACCGCTCAGGGCGTGCAGCAGGGTCAGGCGGGTGCGGTCGCCCAGCAGCGCGAGGAGTTCGGCGGCGAGCGCGAACTGCTCCTCGCCCGGAGTGCGCGGATGCGCATCGTGCGCAGGTGACAGGTGCATGCGTGCGCTCATACGCACATAATGTCCCCGGGGAGCGGGTACGTCCACCAACGCACCGAACCCGTTCGTCCACCGCCGCGCACCGGGAGGGGATCCACGTGAGCGACCGGCACGACCACCTGCACGATCACGGACATCCGCACCGTCACGGGCAGGGCGAGCACAGCCACAGGCCTGAGGACCGCCCTGCGCACGGCCTCCGCCGCCTCCTCCCCCGCCGTCTCGCCCACGCCCTCACCCCGCACTCCCACGACACCGCCGACAAGGTCGACACCGCCCTGGAGTCATCGGCCCGCGGGATGCGTGCGCTCTGGGTCTCACTGGCGGTACTCGGCGCGACCGCGCTGGCGCAGGCGGTCGTGGTGGTGGCGTCCGGGTCGGTGGCGCTGCTCGGCGACACGGTGCACAACACCGCGGACGCGCTGACCGCCGTACCGCTCGGCATCGCCTTCGTGCTGGGCCGCCGCGCGGCGACCCGCCGCTTCACGTACGGCTACGGCCGCGCCGAGGACCTGGCGGGCATCGTGATCGTGCTGACGATCGCCGCGTCCGCCGCCTTCGCCGGGTGGACGGCGATCGGGCGGCTGCTCGACCCCCGCCCGGTGGAGCACATCCCGGCGGTCGCGGTGGCCGCCCTGGTCGGTTTCGCGGGCAATGAATGGGTGGCGCGCTACCGGATCCGTGTCGGCCGCTCGATCGGCTCGGCCGCGCTGGTCGCGGACGGACTGCACGCGCGTACAGACGGATTCACGTCACTGGCGGTGCTGCTCAGTGCCGGCGGCGCGGCGCTGGGCCTGCAACTCACCGACCCGGTGGTGGGGTTGGCGATCACCGCGGCGATCGCCCTGGTGCTGCGGGACGCGGCGCGCTAGGTGTTCCGGCGTGTGCTGGACGCTGTCGATCCGGCCCTGGTGGACCGGGCGGAGCGGGCGTTGTGTGAGGTGCCGGGCGTGCACGAGGTGGGCGAGCTGCGGCTGCGCTGGATCGGTCACCGGCTGCGGGCCGAGGTCGCGGTCGTGGTGGACGGAGACGTGACCGTACGTCAGGCCCACGCGATCGCCGTCGAGGCCGAACACGCCCTGCTGCACGCCGTACCACGCCTCACCGCCGCCCTGGTGCACGCCGACCCGGCCCACGCACCGGGCGAGGCCGACCCGCATCTGGCGCTTGCCCACCACGCGACGGCCGCCTGACCTCAGGCGATTCCCAGCCCCTCCAGCACCACCGCTCCCGGCAGTTCCGCGAACGCCTTCCCGGGGACCAGCAGTTTGCCGCGCCGTCGGCCGCTGCCGACCAGGACGTACGGCAGGTCGACCACGGCCGAGTCCACCAGTACGGGCCAGCCGTCGGGCAGTCCGATCGGGGTGATGCCGCCGTACTCCATGCCGGTCTCACCCGTGGCCGTGTCCATCGCGGCGAACGAGGCCTTGCGGGCGCCGAGTTGGCGTCTGACGGTGCCGTTGACGTCGACCCGGGTGGTGGAGAGCACCACACAGGCGGCCAGCGTCGTCTCGCCGCCGCGCCTGCCCGCGACCACCACGCAGTTCGCCGACTGCTCCAGCAGCTCCTGGCCGTAGTGCTCCACGAAGACGGCGGTGTCGGCCCACTGCGGGTCGGTGTCGACGTAGACGATCTGGTCGGCGGGGACGCTGCCGCGCCAGTGGCGTACGGCGTCGGCGACCGGGCGGGTCAGTACGTCGAGGCAGTCGGGGGCGGGGGCGGCCTGGTCGAAGTGTCCGATGGGTGCGCGCATGCCGGCACGCTAACAGCCGCCCCGCCACCGGAGACGGGATGTCTCAGTGCACGGGCGGCACCGAGACGGTCAGCACCAGCTCCGTCGGGACGTCGCCGTCGTTGCCGTACGTGTGCGCCGCGCCCGCCTCGAAGAACGCGCTGGCGCCCGCCGGGACGCGGTACTCCACTCCGTCCACGGTCAGCGTCAGCTCGCCGGCCGTGACATGGACGAGTTCGACGGTGCCGGTCGGGTGCGGGTCCGAGGAGCTGCTCTCGCCCGGCATCAGCCGCCAGTCCCACATCTCCAGCGGGCCGGGGGCCTCCGTGCCCACGAGGAGCCGGCTGTAGCTGCCCGCGTCGGTGTGCCACAGCCGTAGCACCTGCTCGGCCGGGACGACCCGCACCTTCGGCCCCTGCTCGTAGTCGAGGAGGGTCGTGACGCTGACCCCGAGCGCGTCGCCGATCTTGACGACCGTACCGAGGCTGGGGTTGGTCCGGGCCTGCTCGATCTGGATGAGCATGCCGCGGCTGACCCCGGCGCGGGCGGCCAGCGTGTCCAGGGTGAAGCCACGCTCGGTACGCCAGCGCCTGACGTTGCGCGCCAGGGACTGGGTCAGCAGATCGAGGTCCGACACATTCCGTCCAATAGCCTGGATGATTAGGTTCATTCTACTGAACTGCGGGTCGGTGCACCCCATGCACCTCGTTCGTGCGCCGCACTGCACTGCGCCGTCAGCGGCAGAGGTGTGGCCGGCTCTCAGGACTCGAGGTCCAGCTCGGCGAGCTTCGCCGCCGTCTCCTCGTCGAGGCCCGCGAGCGCCAGCAGCTGATCGGACGTGACCCCGTCGGGTATCGGCACCGGCGCCGGGGTCCTGAGCGGCGGCTGCCAGCCGTCTGACGGTGTCCAGCGCCGTACGACACGGGCAGGCGCCCCCGCCACCACCGCATGGTCGGGCACCACACCGCGTACCACCGCCCCCGCGGCCACCACCACGTTCCGCCCGATCCGCGCGCCCGGCAGGATCACGGCGCCGGTGCCGATCCAGCAGCCCGGCCCGATCTCCACCGGCTCCATCCGCGGCCACTGCTTGCCGATGGGCTGATGCGGATCGTCGTACGAGTGGTTGGTGGACGTGACGTAGACGTACGGCCCGAAGTAGCAGTCGCTGCCGATGGTGACCGTCGTGTCGGCGATGACGTGGCTGCCCCGGCCGAGGACGACACCGTCGCCCATGCGCAGGATCGGCTCGGGACCGAGGTCCAGGTCGGGCATCAGACCGGCGGTCAGGGTGACCTGTTCGCCGACGATGCAGTGGGCGCCGAGGTGGATCCAGGGTTCGCCGAAGACCGTACCCAGGGGGAAGGCGAGCCTGGTACCGGTTCCCATCGCGCCGAAGCGGAACCGTCCCGGGTGTTCCGCCGTGACCGAGCCCGTGCGCTGCAACCAGGCCCAGCCCGCGTGGACGGCCCGCTGCGCCAGGCGGCGCCGCCAGGATGAGAACGTGTTCTTGCTCTTCGGCACCCGCTCACGGTACTCAGCGTCGGCTGCCCTCAAGGGGCGGTAGGGCTGTGATCTTCGCCCCACCGGGTGGCGTACCGTGCGTGTTGTTCACGACGAGGAGGCGGAGATGGCACAGCGGGCGTTGATCACGGGCATCGGCGGCAAGGAGCCGAAGGTCGATCCGGAGGCGTTCCTGGCGCCCACGGCTTCGGTGATCGGGGACGTGACGCTGGGGGCGGGGGCGAGTGTCTGGTACGGGGCCGTACTGCGCGGCGACGTCGAGCGGATCTCCGTCGGCGCGAGCAGCAACGTCCAGGACAACTGCACACTCCATGCGGATCCGGGGTTCCCGGTCAGTGTCGGGGAACGGGTGTCGATCGGGCACAACGCCGTGGTGCACGGGGCGACGGTCGAGGACGACTGTCTGATCGGAATGGGGGCGACCGTGCTCAACGGGGCGGTGATCGGTGCCGGTTCGCTGGTCGCCGCTCAGGCGCTGGTGCCGCAGGGGATGCGGGTGCCGCCGGGGTCGCTCGTCGCCGGGGTACCTGCGAAGGTTCGGCGGGAGCTCAGTGCGGAGGAGCGGGAGGGGATCACGCTCAACGGGACGATGTACGCGGAGTTGGCCAAGGCCCACCGCGAGGTGCACGAGTGAGGGAGGGTGCGGGCCGGGGGTGACCGGTCGCGCCCGCGCGGCGGAGCCGCATGGCGCCGCTCAGGGGGCGCTGTCGCCGGCCGGAACCGGCTCCGCGCCCGACTCCGACTGCGCGACCTGCGCCTTCTTCGCCTTGCGCTTGAGCACCAGCATCGACGTGAGGCCGATCAGCACCGCCAGCACCAGTCCCACCCACGAGAACCGCTTCAGCCATGCCTCGGCGACGACGCCGACGTAGTAGATGACCGCGGTGGTGCCGCCGGCCCAGAGGATGCCGCCGAAGACGTTGGCGATCAGGAACTTCCAGTACGGCATCCGCAGCACGCCCGCGAGCGGCCCGGCGAAGATACGCAGCAGGGCGACGAAGCGGCCGAAGAAGACGGCCCACATACCCCACTTCTCGAAGGACCGCTCGGCGGTCGCGATGTGCGCCTCGCTGAAGTGCCGCGGGAACTTCCCGCCGAGCCAGGCGAGCAGCGGCCGTCCGCCCTTGCGGCCGATGGCGTAGCCGATGGAGTCGCCGATGATCGCGCCGGCGCTGGCGCACGCGCCGAGGATGACGGGATCGATGTCGCCGTGCTGGGAGGCGAGCAGCGCGGAGGAGACCAGGATGATCTCGCCCGGCAGCGGGATGCCCAGGCTCTCCAGGCCGATGACCAGCCCCACCAGCGCGTAGATGCTGACCGCGGGTACGGTCTCGAGCCACTCCTGGACGTGCACCGCCGGTTCCTCCGATTTGCGTGCCTTGGTGGAAGCCGCAGACATACGGCGTGCGCCCGTCCCGGGCGCACGCCGCGAAGCCTACCGGGTCCCACCGACACCTCCGCGGCGGATCACCCGAGGGCGGAGGCGACGGACACGGCACGGGACGTGACCGCATCCCGTACACCGGCCACGAGCTCGCGCGCGTCGGGCTCGGCTGCCGGCGGCTCGGCTTTGTCGCAGCAGCCGACCTGGGCCATTCGCGTCTCGTACTGCTCCGGCGGATCCTCGGGTCCCTGCTCGCGCGGGGCCTCGCCATCCGGCGGGCGCTGTTCACTGTGG